>NZ_JABAIL010000003.1:498317-798317 GCF_012641475.1 Flammeovirga agarivorans
TTAGGTAAAGTAAATGCCTTACCAATAGAGAATATTACGAACAGTAAAGACCTGACTAACGATGTTTATGATCTTCAGTTATCATCAGAATTAGTAGATATGGCTGGTGCTGTAAAGGTTCTAACAATTGGAGACAGAAGTGCAGCATTAGATTTTGCAGTAGGAAGTACAATCAGTGAAGATGCTTTAGGATTACCAAGAAAAGAGACGCCAGATGCAGGTGCATACGAAGGAGAGAAGAAAGCTTTTGATCCCGTTAATACCGTATTCAATACAACGACATCAACACAATATTATACTATACAGGAAGCTGTTAATGATGCATCTTCTGGAGATGTGATTACATTTAATGGCCTTCATAAAGAGCAAATTACAATTGCAAAATCATTGACACTTCAAGGTGATAATGCGACTGAGGATATTTTAGAAGGTTTAAAAGACCAAGATATCAATGGAGGTTCTGTTGTAACTATTCCATCAGGTGATATTGAAGTGACATTTAATCACTTTACAATTACAGGAGGAGAAACATTGACCGAAGGAGTTGATGGAGGTGGTGTAAAAATCACTGATGTAACAGGTTTAGTAAGTTTCTCTAATATGATCATTAAAAGCAATCATTCTGCCGGTAGAGGTGGTGGTATCTCTTCGATTGGAGGTAACTTGACTATCAATAATTCAGTGATTGAGGATAACTCAACAACAGTTTCTAAAGAATTCTATGGTGGCGGTATCTCTATTGCACCAAGCAAAACGATATTGGAGGCAACTGTTGCTGTGATTAAAAATTCTACAATAAGCAATAATACTACTGCAAAAGCAGGGGGTGGTATTGGTATCGATGGACGTTATAGAAATGGAAATCCATTAGAAGTAACCATAGAAAATGTGACTGTTTTTGGTAATACTTCGACTACGAATGCAGGAGCAGGATTGTTTGTCAGAACGGATGATTTAGCATCAAACTCAACAGAAGCTAGTGTAAAGGTAACGGTTGACCATTCAACAATTGCATATAATGTTGGTAAGGGAATCAACTTTGCTAAAGCAGGAGATCAATTGGTTGATTTTACATTATCGAACTCTATTGTTTCTGAAAGTGGTACTTCATCGCAGGCAGATATTGAATTTAATAATGCGAATGCGACAGTGACCAATACCTTTATGGGTAAAATCGCCGGAACTCCAGTTGTAAACAATAACAGTAAGGATATTGACAGCAATACTTATTTCTTAGAATTATCTGATGAGTTAGAAGGTGATGGACTTGTTAAGGTGTTGACTATCTCAGAGTTAAGTAGTGCAGTAGACTTCGCAGAGGGTAGTACTTCTACTGCCGATGCATTAGGTCTTCCTCGCCAAGGAACTCCAGATGCGGGTGCTTTTGAAGGTGGTGAAATCACTTTTGATGATGAGAATACGGTTGTTTTAAATGATAAGCAATATAGATCTGTTGTTGAAGCGATGAACTATGTATCAAAAAATGACACCATTCATATCAGAGGTGTTCATACGGTATCTTTAATACTTACACAAGGAATTACGTTCCTAGGTGAAGACCCTACAAAAGATATTCTTCAAGCATCAGATGTGTATGGGGAGTCAACTGAAAGGTTAATTTATTTTGGTAATTCTGCCGATACAGTCAACATTGAACACTTAGGTTTAAGACATGGTCACTCTACAGAAGACACAGGCGGAGCGATTAAGACAGAAACAGTATCGGGATTATTATCTTTAAAAGATGTTCATATTTACAAAAATACATCAGACAAGAACGGTGGTGCAATTAGTGCAGGCGGAGCGAATCTAAAACTAGAGAACGTTGATGTGTACGATAATAGCTCTAGTGGTAACGGTGGGGGATTATTTATTTTCTCAAAAAATTCTTCGACACAGGATATGAAGGTAGAAATTAATAATTCTGTGATCTCAAGAAACTCAGCCGCTGGACACTCTGGAGGTATCACGGTGGATGGAAATGCTCAGTATGGTTTAAACAACCGAGTATTGGTAGAAATTAATAACACAATCATTGCTGAAAATGCAGCGAATGAATCTGGAGCGATGCAAATCAAAGGTTCATTACACCTTGACGGAGAAAGTTCTAACATTACTGTTAAGTTTAACCACAACACTATTGCTTATAACACATCAAACGGTAATAAATACGGAGTTTCTTTTGTGGGAACAGAACTTGGAATGCCTTACTTCTATTGCTACAATTCATTGATTGGACAAAATGGTACGTTTGATAATAATGATATCAATTTTGCTAATAGTAACTCTAAAGAGGTCTTTAACAATGTATTTGGTAAAGTTTATCAGTTAACAAAATGGACAGAGAGCGAGTCTGATAACCATATCAATCAAGATATTGATGGAACTCAAATCGGAAAGGAAACAGCAGAAGATGGTACAAGCATGTATCCGATTAGTGGTGGTAGTTTAGCCATCGATCATGCATTGTCTTCCAACTCGTTATCTACTGACCATACTGGTTATGCAAGAAAATATACTGCGGATGCAGGAGCTTACGAATACCGATCATTAGTATGGTTGGGAGTAAATAGCAGTGATGGAAATATTGCTACCAACTGGAACGAACAACGAGTACCTGGTGAAGATGAGTATGTTTATATTAGCAAGCATGCCAATAACCAACTTTCAGTAAGTACATCGAATGTGACTTTAGGAAATGTCGAAATCCAAGAAGGAGCAGAGGTAATGATCAGCGATGATTATTCATTGATCGTAAATTCAGATTTACAACACAAAGGAACGATTACAATGGCTTCAGGAGGTAGTTTAATTGTGAATGGAACAATGGAACAATCAGAAGCAGCGGTAGTATCACAAGAGACGGTGAACCTAAGATTGGTTGGACCAATGGTTTCAGAAGGATTACCAGAAGAAGACATTACATTCAACTCTTTTGATCCAACATTAGTTGCGGAAAATGGTTTGAGAAGTGCTTTTATCACTGAAAAATCTTCAGTACTACAAAGTGGAGAAGGATATTTGGCAACAGAAGCTTCAACATTCACATTCTCAGGTGTGGCAATTTCAGAAGACCTTAAAATGGAACGTTCTGTAAGTGAAACAAGCTACCATACTTTCTCCAATCCTTTTAACGCATATATCGATTATAATGACTTGATGTTTGCGAATGAAAATAGTTTAGGCGCGGTGTATTTATGGGAAGTAAATGCAGAAGGAGAGGATGAATTACTAACAGTAACACAATTGGGAGCTGTAGGTAATCACCTAAAAACATGGGATGGTAGTATCGCTGCAGGAGAAGGTTTCTTTGCTCAATTACATGATAACGATCTAACATTCTCAAAAGAAATGAGGATTGAAAGTATCAGAGCATATAGAGCTACAGAGTCTGTAGAATCAGAAATCCCATTAGTGAAAATCAATCTGAAGAGTAGTGGAACAAATGCTCAAAACGAAACACTGGTTGGTTTTGCTGATACAGCAACTCAAGGTTTCGATCAAGGATTTGATGCTTACAAGCATGACGGAAACAATGGAGTAAGACTTTATTCTAAGATGAATGAAGAAGCTGAAATGGCGATTAATTACCTACCATTTAATGACGGTGAAGTAACAATTCCATTATTTATAGATGTAAATGAGAAGGAGGAATATTCACTGACATTCTCTGATTTAAAAGCTTTAGGTGATTATTATGTAGTACTTGAGGATAAGGAATTTAATACATTCACAGAACTTTCAGAGGACGATGTATACTCATTTATTTCTGATGAAGTATCGAATTCAAATAGATTTAATCTAATTATTTCGAAGTCGAAAGTAATCACTTCTGTTGATGATGTTACTTCATCAATCCAGTTACAAGTAACACCAAATGCTGTTACAGTTAAGAGTGATTATATTACGCAGAATGGTGGTGAGATCTTGATTTATAATGAATTAGGTAGTGTTTTGTTACAAGAAGAATTAGATAGAGGAAATGCTTCTTCAACAGTAGCGTATCAATTCTCAAAACAAAGGATTTATATCATACATATAAAGACATCTAACGGTATTAAAACACACAAAGTGATGTTTTAATATAGTACAGAAGTAATCGTTTATTTTAAAAAAGCCTAGGATGAATTTCCTAGGCTTTTTTTATCAAATAATCAATTCACTTTTTTCTCCTCAAGAAAGGAAAGTACTGTGGCATTAAATCGATCTGGATTTTTTATAGGTTCTTCATGTGTTCCATCAACAAAAACAACGAGTTGAGCATTATTAATTTTTTCAGCAATGAGTCGAGTATGACTTTTAAAGAAGTAATCGTTTTCACCAACCATAACTAAGGTAGGGCAATCGATTTTTGTTAAGTCCTCAGGGTTAATATTGGGTTCATCTCTTAATAAATATAGCAAACGCCCTTCGAATGTATCTGCTAAGTTCTTTTTCTCTATTACTTTTATTCTTTTTCTTAATTGACTGTTGATTTCTGGTAATACAGAGGTCTTGTCATTATAAAGATTAGCTCCCATAACGGCGAGTTTATTGATTTTTTCAGGTGCCTTCATCGCCATGATCAATGCTGTATTACCGCCATCACTCCAACCAAGCACATTCACTTTTTCTATCTTTAAATGGTCAATAAATGCCAACATATCTTCGGCGAAAAGATTATAGGAAAGGGGGGTGCCATCTTCTGTAGATTTACCATGACCTCTTGTATCTACAGCTATTACCTTATATTTTTTAGCCAAGACGGGAATTTGGGCAGCATAATCTTTAATGGATTGTGCATTTCCATGAAGTAGTAATAAAGGTTCTCCTTCACCATAAGTTTCATAATAGAAGGTTACATTTCTACATGTTAAATACTTTCCGGCTTGATCATTAAAACCATGGACAATGATTTGACTAGCATCAACAACCAGTGGTTTTGTTTTATCAGCAATTTCTTGAACTGAAACCGTACATTGTTCGGGTAAGGTGAATCTCTGTGAAGTATGATTTTTTTGATTTACTCCAAAATCAGAGTTGGGAAGATTAAAATCTTTCCATGACCCATTCTTGGTTCTGACCTTTAAAACGAAATCATCAAAAAAGTATTTCCCTTGAAACAGACATTGTCCGCCCACTAAGATAGACTTTGCCTTTTTATTGATTTTTCCACGAATAGAATACGTTTCCCATTGGTGTTTTTGAATAGGAGTTTCACTTCCTTGATAAGACAATAGGTTATCCTTCTCTCCATCCATTCGCACATAAAGATAAGACCCAGCATTAGGTGATAATGTATCTGATTTAGCTCGCGCTGTAAATTGGTATTCCCCTCCTTGATATGCTGAGATATCCATTTTATAGAAAAAACCGGATATATAGTCTTTAGGGTTTTGTGCTAAGGTATACTGTACGGATAGAATTCCAATAATTAGTAGAGCGATAGAGTAGTTCATTTACAAATGGGATGATTATGCTTTAGGTAATTTGTTACATATACCTAAACACATTACAGCCTCTATTCGTTGGAATTTCTCATCAACCTAACATAAATTCTTAGGTTGATGAGAAAGTTATTCTAATTCGTCTATCATTTGATTAGATATTCTTGATTTCTCCAGAGTCTTCTATAACAATGGTTTTTGCGTCTCTACCGTTCGCTAAAACTTCTCCATTGTTTGAATAGCCGTGGATTTGTCCTGCTACCTTTAAAGAAACAACGCCGTCTCCTTCCGTTCTTATTCCTTCTTCAATATGTAATTTTTGTATAGTACCTTTTGGTAGTACACTAATTCCATCAGCAGAGAGCTCAAAAATTTGTCCTTTAACAAGTGTTTTTCCTTTTGAACCCAATGTTGTTAGCGATTTATCTATCCTAATTTCACCTACTGGTTTAGATACTTGAATACCAATGGCTCCATCTCCATGCGTAATGATTTCATTAAATTGGGCTTTGTCAATCGTTCCTTCATATTGATTAAAACCTCTAGCTCCCAAGCCAAAAGTTTCGATCTTCTTTTTTGATACAAAGTTTTCAACAACTCCAAAATTTACAAAACCAATACCACTTGGGCCATAAGAGATAATATTATCCTTAGCAATCCAATTGCTTACTTTTCCCCAGTTGTCGAGGACCATTCCATTTACTCCGTAAGTAACCAACTCTTTAGAATTTACTATTTGCTCTACTTCTACACCAGCCATAATAAATAAGCTACCAGAAATAATATTATTGACTCCCAGCGGAAGCATTCCATTAGAATATATCGCATTGGTGTTAATTAAGTCAGCGACTACTTTTCCTCCAGTTACCCCATATCCTGAGATTAGAACACCACTACCTAACACTGGTGCTTCTTTACGACCAATGGAAATACCATCAATTTCTAATTGAATCTCACTTTTATTATCTGTGCAGAAATTAAATACGGTAAGTGCCCCTTGAACTACCTCAACACCAAAATAGGATTGGGTTTCCTTTCTTTGACGAACATCTGCAGACACAATATCGATCGCATTTATTTTAAGTTGTAATTGTTGGGTAGTCTCTCTAGTAATTAATTGGATTTGCCCTGTGACATTTAAGTTTTGAAGTGTCACCTTCCCAAGGTTCTCATGAATACTACTAATAAATAATGCTCTATTAACAGGAGATACCTGAACAGTTAGGTTTTGAACTGTATTATTCTCTGTTAAACCGATACCGTCTCCATCACCAAAGAATAAACCAGACTGTTCTTTATTGATCCCTTCTAATATTAAGCCTTTGGGCAAGTGAATACTCTGAGGAACATAAATTGTATCTGTGATAGTAATTTGTTGAATGGATGGTGTATCTAATGCAACCATTAATTCTGCATAGTTCTGAACTTTCATAATTATTTGTTTAAAGTGTGAAACTTTAATAACGATAGGACCATTCTGCTGAATTTTAAATAGTTACTGAAAAATATAAATTTCGGATTGAAAGTATTTTAATAGGTATGGTAGGTGTATAAAAAAGGCCTGAAGTTATTCACCTCAGGCCTTAAATTGTATTGATTACTGTCTATTTATTTTCCTAATTCAATCTCTTGGTCAATAGAACCAATTTCAAGATTAAAATGATATTCCGTTACAGGAGCAAAGTACTTTTTAAGTGGAATTGCTCCACAAGAACCGTTTCCTAAAGCACCTTGAATAAAATCAATATTAACGATATTGAAATCCCGATGTTCTTCTAATTGCCAAGTATTCCATGCATTTTCAAGGTCTTCAACAGTATACTTTCGAATTGAGAAGTTGATATAATCCGAACTTCTTACTGCTAACCCTTTTTGTTGGTCGTTGTGGAACTTCACCCATCTGACTAACGATTTGTTTCCATTCTCTTGAGGTTTCGCATAATTGATAAACTGTTCCTCCATGGATGCTGTATAAATACCCGTTTGCATACCTACTTTACGATCTATGTAAGATGATCCTGGTCCTTTACCATACCAAGTAGAATGTGCAATATCTTTTGTAACCTTAATCGTATAACCCACTCTCGGTAAAGTTGTAGCAGCTTTAGTCCTTACAGTTTCGGGAGATAATTTTAAATCGATTAATAATTCACCTTCTTCCGAAAGACCAAATGTTTCAGTAGTGTAATAGATAAACTTAGACATTTGTGCCTGATGGATCTTCTCAATCTTTACCTGTCCATTTTCAATAGTAATATTTTGTACTTTGGACATCATTTTATCGAAACCTGCTTTCTGCCACATCTCCATTAACTTTTTATCATTGTCAATTGGAGCTCTCCAGAAATCTAAAGACATGTTTCCATTAAAAAAGTTTTTTCCATTTTTGGTATAGGCTACAATTTCACCTGTTCCTTTATCAATCTTTATATTAGATGATGACGAAGAAATCTCGATTTCTCTGCCTTCACTATTCACTTTAGCTGCTGAAATAGCTTTATCTAAAGGATTAAATGTATAAGGTTGAATCACTTTTTCTGCATAAGCAATTTCATAACCTGATTTTGCCCATGCTGTTTCTTCTCTTTGTTTTACAGAAAATTGTAAAATATACTCAGCATTTTGATCTAAATCTGTCGGAGCATTTTTTAATGTAAAAGTACCTTGTTCCAAAGGAGAAAGCTTTACCTGAAGATCTCCACTAGTGCTTTCCTTTCCATTTTTTAAAAGCCTCCATGAGAAATCAAATTCGCTGAGGTTAGTAAATAAAAACTCGTTACGAATAACTACTTTATTTACACCCTGAATTGTGAAGTTAATATTTTGGAATACTTGTTTTACCTGTGAACTTTTTGGAGTAGGTGTTAAGTCAGACATAAACACACCATTCATACAGAAGTTATTGTCATTACTGAAATCGTGTTTAAAATCCCCTCCAAAGGCCCAATAGTAATCTTCACCCGGAAGCTGAGCCTGTTGATGTGCTTTATCAACATCTTGAATCTGATTTCCATATTGACCGTCAATAGATTTAGTAATTCCTTGATCAACAAAGTCCCAGATGCAACCACCAATCATGGCAGGGTACTTTTCAAAAATATCTTGGTACTCTTGTAAATTACCCATAGCATTACCCATTCCATGGGCATATTCATTCAGAATATAAGGTTTATCTACACCATCTTGAGCTATTTTTTCAAGATCCGGAATATCGATATATCTATTTTGTTTTTTGTGATGTAAAGGGAAACCTCCACCATAAGTATCAAAAGAAGAAGGTAGAGTTGCAAAGTGATAATGCGTAGGTCGAGAGGTATCTATCTCTTTAGTTTTACGTTGCATTGCAGTCATGTTAACACCATTACCTGCTTCATTACCAAAAGACCACATAATTACTGAAGGATGGTTTTTGTCTCTTTCAACCATTGCTTCAATACGTTCAACATGCTGTTTTTCCCATTTCGGGTTATTGGCTAAAGTTTCGTTTTCTTTATAACCAAAACCATGAGATTCTACATTAGCTTCATCAATCACCAACAAACCATATTGATCACATAGTTGATAAAAGTAAGGTGAAGCAGGATAGTGAGACGTTCTAACTGTATTGAAATTGTATTTCTTTAACGTCATGACCGTTTTTTCGATACGCTCTTTTGGGATGTATTTACCAAAAATAGGATCATGTTCCACCACATTTACTCCTTTTATAGTAATGGGCTGACCGTTTAATAGAATTTCGTTTTTATCAGAAATAAGAATTTCTCTAATACCGACCTTACCCTGAATCTGATCAACAACTTTTCCAGCTTTTAAAAGGGAGATGTCAAGCTGATATAAATTAGGCGTTTCATTCGACCAGAGCTCTGGTTTTTTAAGTGTTGTCTTAAATGTTGTTGAAAGTGAATTGATCGCCTCATTTCCTTTGACAACTATTTTTCCTTTATTATTGGTTAAGCTATATTTTAACTGGTAGTCAGAAACTTTTTCATTTGTATTTTTAAGATCAATTTCTAGTTGAATTTTTGCAGAATTATTCGATACATCTGTTGTTTGAATGAAGTAATCATTGATATGTAATTTTGATCTCTTGATAAGAAAAACATCTCTAAAAATACCGCTCATTCTCCAACCATCTTGGTCTTCTAAGTAACTTCCATCAGACCATCTGATCACTTGCATTTTTAAAGAGTTATTTCCTTCCTTTAAATATTTTGTGATATTAAATTCTGCAGGTGACCAACTGTCTTGGCTGTACCCAACTTTTTCACCATTGACCCATAAATAGAATGCAGAAGAAACGCTTTCAAAACGTAAAAATACTTCTTGATCTAAAGCGTCTTTTTCAACAGAAAATTGATGCTGATAAAGGCCTACAGAATTGCCCACCTTCGAATTGATAAAAGGTGGATTTTTTTCAAATGGATAAGTAATATTTGTATAGATAGGAGAGCCGTATCCTTGCATCTGCCAAGCAGACGGGACATCTATTTTCTCCCACTTATTAGGTTTAAGGTTTTTTGGCACTTTTGTGATATCATTATAAAAGGCAAAATCCCATTTTCCATTTAAAAGGGTAACATTATTCGAGGAGGCATCGTAGTATAATGTGGCATGTGGAGCCTCCTTATTTATTTGTGTTATCTTTTCATTTTCCCAATCGTTTTGCTGTGCCAACAAGCTAGTACTCACACAAAAAAGGAAAAGTATAATAATTCTTTTCATTCTAAAAATTGATCTGATAGTTCATTAAATATAGATGTAATTGTTTACTTAATCGTAATAGTACGATATAAGCTAATGTATTGTGATGAGGATATCACAGAAAAAGGTCACATGTCAATTTTAGGTTAAATTATGTTGAATTCGTGTTAGTGGGTGGTGACTTAAAACTGACAAAAAGGTGATGATAATCAATGTTTTTTAATGAATTAATTCGCGTAAAATCAACACCATTTTACCTCTAGATTAAGCTTTTATAAAATGTCTAAACAAACCTTAATTAACATGTTTTTGTACTTCATTTTACCGTATTTAAGGGTATCAAAATAAAGGCCATCACCTCTTATAAATTGAAAATGGAAAACACTATTTTGTCAGCCATCGAAAGCTTAGAAAAGCAAGTTGCAACTATGCAAGGAAGAATCCACGAAATGCAATCAAATGGATCTTCACTGAAGGATACAGAGCACATCAAAGTACGTATTAAACGTCACAAACAAGAGCTCAACGAACTCAGATTTCAACAGGCGAGAGGGTAGTTTTTTTCAAAACAATCAACCACTCCACTAATCATAAGAAATTTGAAAAAAAGACAAGTAGTATTTTAAGCTACTTGTCTTTTTTTGTTTCAAAAATTGTCTATTCGAATTAATTCTTGTAAAGATATCATTTGTTTAAACAGGTTTTACATTAAATACTTGTATTAGGAATAAAAACAAACAACCTTCGTACAAACCATCGAAACATTAAGTAGAATAAATGAATAAAAAAGAACGTAACTTTTTCGTCTTGCTATTAGGGGCATTGGCTATGATTGGGCCATTTAATATTGATACCTGTTTGCCCGCACTTGGTCAGATTGCCGAAGATTTTGGTGTGCCTTTCCAAAAGGTAGAATTAAGTATGAGCTTATTCTTTTTCTTTTTTGGTTTTGGCCAATTGTTTGGAGGATATTACTCTGACCGTTTAGGTAGGAAATGGATTGTTTCTGCCGGTTTAATTATCGCTACAATAGGAAGTGTATTCTTAGTATTTACACAGTCTTTAGAAATGTTTTATGGAGGCAGAGCTTTACAAGCCATCGGCGGAGGGTTTGTAGGTGTATCTATTGCGGCTATTGTTAGAGATCGATTTCAAGGAAAAGAGGCAGCTAGTATCATGTCGTTGGTGATGATGATTGCTATGGGGGCACCTTTGGTCGCTCCAACAATCGGAGCGGGGTTATTACAACAGTTTGGTTGGCCTTCGATCTTTATATTTATTGCTATTTATATGGTGGCTGTCTTTATTCCTCTTCAACTAAAAGTAACGAATAGAGTACCAGAAAATGCATCGAACATGACCTTCTTTAAGGGAATAAAAACGGTGTATTCGAATAAACCTGCCTTGGCATATATGTCTGCTATGGCAGTACCATCTGGAGCATTATATACTTATTTAACTACAGCTCCATTTGTATATCAGGAATACTTCGGACTAAATGCATCCAATTTTGCTTTGTTATTTGGTTTAAACGGTGGTGCCTTAATCATTATGAATAAATTGAATTCTGTACTTGTGAAGACCTATTCTCCAAGAAAATTACTGCATATTGGCTTAGGGATTCATATTAGTACATTAGCTATAATATTATCTACTATTTCTGTAGCTGAACCGAATATGTATATTGTGTTGCCACTGTTAACGGCACACTTGTCATCTTTAGGCTTTTTATCTGGTAATGCAACATCTATTGCGTTGGAGAAATATCAGAAAAATGTAGCAGGTTTAGCCAATTCGCAAATGAGAGTAGTTGGTATTGCCATTGGATCTTTGGCTGGTGCTATCGCAAGTAGTTTTAATAACGGAACATTATTTCCTCCATTTATTGTGATGTTTACTTGTTCAACATTAGGTATTTTATTATATGTTACGCTTAAGAAGCATGACTTAGATAGGAGATCTATTTAGGTAGCATAAGTTTTAAAATTCAAGAATTATATGAATTCGGATCAAACATGCCCTTGTGGAAGTAAAAAAACATACAAAGAATGTTGTGGTATTGCCCATGGTAATATTATGGATGTAAAAACTGCAGAACAATTGATGCGTTCAAGGTATACTGCATTCACATTAGCAAATGGAGAGTACCTTAATCTAAGCCATCATTCTAAGACAAGACCGCAAACTAGGTCGGAAAGAAGAGATATTATCCGTTGGGCGAAAAGTGTAAAATGGATAGGGCTAGAAGTTATTCAGAGCATAAAAGGAAAAGAAGAAGACATAGAAGGTATTGTTGAGTTTAAAGCTCACTTCACAGAAAGAGGGAGACCCAATATGATTCATGAAAAGTCCACTTTTATTAAAGAAAATGGACATTGGGTGTACGATACAGCATTGTAATACTAAAAGCAGAAGGTTAAATTAAATCTTCTGCTTTTTTGAATTATAAAAATATGTACTACAAATATAGGGTGGAATTAGTTTGTAAATTGTTGTAAAACAATAGAGTAGAATTGACCTCGTATTGTTTTGAAATACCAAATATTTATGTAGATTGAAACTATCTACTTCCAAATTATACCAACACTAACAATGCTTACTACTCTATTAAAGGAACTAAAATACACGACAGCCTATTGTATTCCTATCACTTGTTTTATAGGCTTTCTCTTTGGCGGTTGGCTATCTTGGCTAACTGTGATATTTAGTTTTGTCATCACTCCATTAATGGATCTACTGCTCCCGACTTCATCCGAAGTTTCTGATCCAAACAATAAAACTTATTCAAGAGTGTATGACTGGTTTCTATACATCAATGTTATTTGGGTATATGGCTTAGTGTTCTTTGGTGGTTACCAATTGATACATAATAATTATTCGACAACAGAATTGATCGGATTGTTGTTAGGGTTGGGTTTAGTGTTAGGGACTAGTGGAATTAATGTAGCTCATGAGTTAGGACATAGAAATAATAAGAAAGAACAATTAATGGCTCAGTCATTATTATTACCCTCTTTCTATATGCATTTCTATATAGAACACAATAGAGGACACCATTATCATGTCGCTACACCATTAGATCCAGCAACAGCACAAAAAGGAGAGTACTTATATTTATTTTGGCTAAAAAGTATTTTCCTGTCTTACATTGATTCATGGAAAATTCAATTCAAGATCTTAAAAGGTGATTGGTTGTCATGGAAAAATAATATGCTTTGGTATTTAGTTCTTTCGTTAGGGTATATAGGTGTATTGTTCATGTTATTTGGTTTTAAAATCACCGTATTATTAATCATTTCTGGAATTATCGGAATCTTATTGTTAGAGACCATTAATTATATAGAACATTACGGATTAGAGAGAAAACAATTAGATAATGGTCACTATGAGAGAGTACAACCTTGTCATTCTTGGAATGCAAATTATACTTTTGGTAGGATTATCTTATTTGAATTAACGCGGCATTCAGATCATCACTATAAAGCATCAAAGAAATATCATACACTAGCACACCAAAAGCAAGCACCAGAATTGCCTTTTGGTTACCCAGCGGCAATCATTTGTTCGCTAGTACCATGGTTGTGGTTTGCCATTATGCACCCCAAGTTGAAGACATAAAAATACATTACATATAACATTATGTACATTTATGGTATTATTTGTGCAAAATCTATAACAATTCTTTGAGGATTGGAGAACAATTAATAAATTTAAGCGACTACACAACTACTTTAAACTTAATTATGGATCTCGATTTACTATCATTTTACGATGACTTTACATTAGGAGTGGCAGCTTATCAAAGGGTTTCTTCTAAGAAATTCAAGATTATTTATATTAATAACGCAGGTGCTACTTTAGATAATATTGGACAGAATCATTTAGGTAGATTTATAGATGACATTTTCCCTGAATTGAACGGTTTTGGATTAATCGATCAATTAGAGGAAGTATATCTTAGTGCGGAAGAATTAGTATTACCTTTTACTCCTTATCAATCTCCATTGAATAAGGAATACATCTATAGAGCGAATAAGATTAAGAAGATGGGGGAAGATATCATTGTGAATATCTACAATGATGAATCTGAAACGTATTCTTATATCAATGAAATGAAACAGAACAAATCGAAATTGGATGATGCTTTACATTTAGTGTCACACAATATTCGAGGAGATGTTTCAACTTCTTTAGGTATGATGGAATTGATTAAATTAGGTATTGTAGGGGAAGAACAGTTAGAAAATTCTCTGGATATGGTAAAAAAGAAGATTGAGAATATCGACTACAATATCCATGATTTGGTCCGCTTACTTTACAAAAAATCTAATAGTGCTTAGTTGAAGCACACAAAATATAAGACACAAAAAAGCCTCTCAATTCCCAATTGTGAGGCTGTCTTTTTACTAACGATTTCCTTTGTTTTGTACTATTTGGTCTAATAGATACTTATAATGAATGTACTCTTTGTCAGTTGTTGTTGACGGTACATAGAAGTTGTTCATTTTGTTTATGACTTCGTTAGTGTCTCTATTCTTTTGATCTCTAGAAGATAATCTTCCAGCATTTTTTCCTAATGATTTCATTTTTCTTAGTGAGTTAATGATAGTGTAATACATATTTTATCTACACATTGTGCTGATAAAATCAATTGCGCTTAATTTAAAATAACAATTACTGCTTAGTGCTCAAAAAATTTGTGAGCGAAAAGGCAAAGTAGCAAAAATTATTCAACTATCCAATAATTAAGGTAGTTACTACACTTTTTTCTCAGTTGCCAGTCGTTTTAGCAGTAGAACTAGAATATACGACGGGTAGAAAGATAGGTTGTAGGAGCCAGATATAAAAAATCAAATATTGTTGTTAAATAGTAGTTAAATAGGCTTTATATAAAAAAATAGCTCAATATCCGATGAGTTGTCTTCGGATATTGAGCTATAGCTATATTGTTATTATTTATGCAACGACTTTAGAATAAGCCGATACATGTCTTGTTTGAACTGTCTTTAATCTATTCTTATATCTTGCGACAAAGAAAAGACAAATAATACTAAGACCTAATGGGAATCCCATCCAGATACCTGCTTCACCTTGTCCCCAATGGAATGCACACATATAAGAAAAAGGAATTGCTAAGATAAAGTATGAGATAAAGATCAACCACATAGGTACTTTGAAATCATGAAGACCTCTGAGGGCACCTGAATAAACAATTTCGATGGCATCTGCGGTCTGATAAGAGGCAAGCCAAATTAAGAACACTTGAACAAAGGCGATGATCTCCGGATCTTGAGTAAATAAATTTGGTAACCAAGATCTACCTGTTATAAAGAAAACAACGGCTCCTAAAGACATTGCAATGATAATCACTAACGATGCATTGGTAATCTTATTTACCTGTTTGAAATCTCTTTCTCCAAAAGATTGGCTGACTAAAATTCCCGTTGCCGCACCAATTCCTTGGTATACCATAAATCCTAAAGTACTTAGACTAATTGCTACTTGATGAGCAGCTAATCCTACTTCGGAAATCCACCCCATCATTATTGTTGATATTGAAAATGCACTACTTTCCAATAAGAGTTGGAAAGCTGTTGGGATACCATTTTGGAAAAACTCCTTTATTTCTTTCGCTTTAATTACAGCGTCTTGATAAAGCTCTACAAATGGTTGATAGGCCTTTCTTTTCTTAAATACATATACAGCAGCAATACCCATCACAATTCTTGCTAGAAGTGTACCAACACCTGCCCCAAGAAGCCCCATTTTAGGCATGCCTAATAGCCCAAAAACAAAAATAAAGTCACCGACAATATTTACAATATTCCCTATTAAGGTAATGTACATACCTGATTTGGTATCACCCATACCTTCAAATAGTTGTTTGAAAGTGAGGAAAACCATAAATGGAATAAAGGAGATAATAAGGATTACAAGGTAAGCTTGACTGCTTTCAATAATACCATCCGGTTGACCCATATGTGGCATACCAAAATATAGCCCAACAAGGATGAGTACTAGAAAAATACTAATGATCAGGTTGGAGACCAGACTATTCTTAAAAGAGGAAACGGCTCTTAGAAGATCCTTTGAACCTAATGCTTCTCCAATTTTAGGAGTTAGGATAAAGGTGAAACCCATTCCAAAGAGTAAAACAATTCCAAAAATAGTATTGGTAAAAGAAGCCGCTGCTAAAGGTGTTCGTCCGAGTTGTCCGATGATCATATTATCGACAATACCTACTGATATTTGTCCAACTTGAGCCAAGATCACTGGCCAACCGAGTTTAAGAATTTTGCTGAATAGTGGAGAATAATCCTCCCATTGTCTTTTCAATTGCATTTTCACTTTTTACTTTAAAAATTTCATTGAAACGACGAGACCTTTCCCTTTACTATTTCTACTGGAATCCTATTTGGGCAGCTGTTCAAGCTGGGCTTTAAGGTGAAAAACTAGGTTACCTATCATCAAAATAATAAAGTCGTATTTCGAGTTTGGTTTAAAATTTACCCGCAAAAATAACAAAGTCTGTATATATATAGTTTAATTAATTCTGAAAGGTTGGGAATTATTCACAGAATTCAAAAATGTTAGAGGTCGAAAATCTTTTAGTATTATACTCTGCTAATAACAATGATAAAACCGCTTTTTGATATGATTTTTCCATCCTTGGGTTTAATAAATAAAAATTCTTTTTGTTATTTTTGATTGACAATCAAACTAAAAACGCTTCGAATACATGCACAAGGAAATAATTCACGATTTTAATCAGCATAAGCAATGGCTTCAGAACTACTTCCAAGGTGAATTTGTCCATCCTAATCTATTAAAGGTAGATAGTGAAATGGGTAAAGGATTCGTTTATTTTTACAAGATTCATCCTTCCAATTATTTTATGCTTTTTAGAGTAGAAGCAAGGCAAGATCTTAATCTACAGATTGATTATGCAGCTTCGTCTTACTTTAAATATGTTGCTTCATTCTTTAATACAGATCTATGGATTGAAAGTAATGATGGAAATATTCAACATGAAATAAAATGGAGCGGATTTTATACTTGTACAAAAGATATGGCAGTGAATGGAACCGTTAAAAAGGGTGAGCTGCTAAAACGCGTGTCTATTTTCTTTTCTGATGATGCATTGAATGAGATTGATGACTTGCAGGTCAATCAATATTACACAAATAAGAAACAGTTTTTCCATTTTTTTGAAGAGCAAACTGACTTAAAAGCTTTTAGATTGATGTTACTAGAGATATTGAATTATTCTGATATCCTACAAACAAAAGTCTTATCTGTAAAAATGCAGGAGTTGTATTATATTTTCTTAAATGGATTAAAAAGAGTAGATACAACAGTAGGGCATCACCCTAGAAAAATTACAAACAACCAACTTGCCGCTTTATTTAAAATTAGAGAAAGAATCCTTGATGACCTATCACAAAGACCAGATGTCAGTCAGCTTGTAGCTGAAACTGGATTGGATAAAACCCAAATTCAACAACTATTTCACGAGGTATTTGGCTTTACGATTTATAACTATTTCACTGTTAGACGTATGGATAAAATCAAAGACATTTTGCTGGAAGGTAGCATGAATACGTCCGAGATTGCTGAGAAATTTGGTTTTACACACCTTCAGCACTTTTCAAATAGCTTCAAAAAATATTATGGTTTATCTCCAAGGAAATTCTTAAAAGAACACTCTTTCTAATATTAAATATGGTATTAAGTTGTGGTCACAAAATGTAATACTGTAATTACAGTTCCCTTACTTTTTGTAATATAAAATTAAGCAAATATTCAATTAATAGATTTGCAAATGAACTTATATGGTCTAAATTTGCTATTTGAATAATATTGCTTGTTGCTAAATTAATTACTTCACAAACTTAAATTCTATCATGTTACTACAAAATTACACTGACAAAGAACTGCTTGAAATTGGTAAGGTGATTTTTATAGAGTTACCATTTGACAAAGACATATTAGATAAACTATCATTTCTTGGATACCCAGCTGCAAAATTAAATCAAGGTAAACTATTACAAAAAAGAGTTGCTGAGCTGGATGAAGAAATAAGCTATTTAATGTCTACCAATGAGGCTGTTTCAATAGAAGGAAATGTATTGGTTAAGACTGACCATAATGTTCAAATTGATGGTTTAATTGATACAAAAACAGCTTATATCCAAAAAT
This sequence comes from Flammeovirga agarivorans, assembly GCF_012641475.1. Taxonomy (NCBI): domain Bacteria; kingdom Pseudomonadati; phylum Bacteroidota; class Cytophagia; order Cytophagales; family Flammeovirgaceae; genus Flammeovirga; species Flammeovirga agarivorans. The sequence continues at coordinate 516,644 of NZ_JABAIL010000003.1, forward strand.
TGAGAAGTTGGATTGAGTTATTTTTTGTTGCATTATCATTCTGTCAAGTAGAAAATTCGTTATTAATAAAGAAGCTAAGCAAGTTTTAATGTTTAGTGGTCAACAAGATATTTTTACTTTAACTCTTTAGATTAATAGTCAAATAGAGCTTTTTATTAAAACTATGCGTTATGATTTGTTTGATGTTTAATTAGTTTAATATGAAACAAAAATCAAGCTCAGGTAGTTTATATAAGTGAAGTTAGATGAATGCGCTTAGTAAATAAGTGAAAAAAATTGAGAGAGTTAAGTTCATGAAACACCTTGTCAATATTATTGGCAAGGTGTTTTTTTATCAGCTTATTTTATTTTTTCTTCTATCGTTTAATTATTCTTCCACTTAGGTTTCTTGTCTTATAATAATAAATGCCTTTAGGATGTCCTGATAGGTCTATTTCCTTCATATTATCAATCGATCCATTTTTCTGAAAACTTATTTCTTTTCCAGATGTATTGAATAATCGTAATGTTTCTATTTCTACTTCATCGCCTGTAATGACAAAGTGATCTTGAAATGGATTAGGGTAGGTATATAATGGAGAGGTTGAGCTTTCACCATTTTGATAGAGCAATACATTAGAATAACTATATTGACCATCAAAATCTACTTGTCGCAGTCGGTAGTAAGAAGTTCCAACAGTTGTATTTTGATCTGTAAATGAATATTTGATAGATACATTACTATTTCCTGCTCCTTGTTCTGTATGGATAACGAGCCAATGTTTAGCATCTTTTGATTTTTCTATTTCAAAGTGCTTGTTGTTTATCTCAGTAGCAGTTTCCCAAGATAAATCGACAGTTCCATTTTCATTAGCAGTTAATGTAAAAGCAGTAAGCTCCACAGGAAGATCGAAAGTTTCTGGAGAAGATAAACCTCCAATATCTGCCCCTCCTCCACTACCTCCAGAAAACTGACCATAGGAGGTATTAAAAAAGTAAAGAAAAAAAGTAATTGTAATAATATGTTTCATCATCAATTTCATTAACTAAACAATTTTTATTCTACAGTTCTGACACCCCTAGCACTGATAAAATTAGAGTCTACATTACTTGCTTTTGCTGCAGAATGTCGATTAGAAATTTTAATTAGACCTCCTCCTTCAAACCAAGATGTGCCTTTTAAACCAATACCAGAGGCCGAATCATTATCTGGCCAATTGGCAACATTTGCATCACCATTGCTTGAAAGTGTACCGTCGCCATGTGCGCCTGTAAATGAACGTCCATCGCTAGAACCTGCAGAAACGACTCTTTCCCTCATATTTCCTCCCATATTCATAATGCCATAATAAGTAGCTCCCGATGTCACTCTATCGGAGGAGGCGGTAGCATAAATGCCTACTCTTAATGGGCCAAAGGCATCATCAGAAACATTTTCATAATTAACATTTCCTTCTGAAGTAAGCACTGTGGCATCAATGGTTTCACTATCTTCTCCTTCGTATTGTACATAAGAATCATCGGGATTATCAGCATCATAATAAGGGGTATCATTAATTGTGTTTGTTCCCCAAGGATTAGCAGCTTTAGTAGGGGATAAAGTTGTTCCTCTGCATGCTTTTTCAAATTCCAATTCTGTCATAGGTCTTAATCCCGCCCAATCGAGGTAGGCTGCATTATCACTCCATCGAAGTCTTTGCATGGGCAAGTGTGGACTTCCAGTCGTATAATTTGTTCCTATAACAGATATATTATTTCTTGATTGTTTATAATGAGAGAATTGTTGAATTCGGTTGGTTGCTTGTGTAGTTGTCAAGGTATTTAAAAATTCAACATACTCAATTTGAGTGACTTCGTATTTCATACAATAAAATGCAGCGACTCCTTTTGGATAATCCTTACTTAACGTCTGTGGGGTGCCAACTACTGCATCTCCATCTTGACCACTCAAAGAAGCTTTAGTATCATAAAATAAGCTATCTGTAGTCGACTCGATGTTTAATGTCGTGTTTTTGTGATGTACCCAGAATGGATCAGTAGAACCATATTTGTAAAAATGTGCAGTTTCAGTACCTCCCGAACCAAGATAATAAGCTCCCTCTGGTACGTAAACCATTTCTATGGCATGTACTTGTACGTCTAATTCTGCATCGTCCACTACACCATTCGCAGCATAATCCCAGTAAAATGTGACATCATAATTAACATTGCCACTAAACTCAGAACGACCATAAATAAACGCTCCTAAAGCTTCACCACTTCCAGAATCGTCATTAAGTTTTACTGTAGGGTTTGTGCCAAGTCCACTTGTTTCTGTAATAGAAAATTGTGAAGCATCTAATTGAACATGATACCAATTATCTTCATATTCATACTTAAGAAATACCCATGCTGCATCCCAATTGTTGAGCACTAAAGGGTCATTCCATGAGTTTTCCCATTGTATTGTAAAGTTCACTTCAACCACTTCATTTTCCAGGTCGAACTCACCAATAGATACTGAGCTGATCGATATGTTATTCGCAATGCAAATATTATTTCCAATAAATGAGATTAAAATTATTGGATACAAGTATTTGATACATATTGTATTAATGTTTAATGAAGATCTCATAGTGCTGGCAGAAAATAGATTATTTATATAAACAAATGTAGATTGTTTTTAAGTGTAAAGTCAGCACTATTTTGATGCTTATAATTCATTTTTATCCAAATGTGATAAAAATGAGGTGATCTAAAAGTAAAATTGAAGTAAAAGGGGCGGCAAGTTTTATTAGAAGTAAAGAATAAGTCAACTTCTATACAGTAATGATATAGCATCATTGGGTAGAAGTTGACTTATTAAAATACATCACATTGTCTATTTTACATGATATATTGTATAGGCCAGTATTTTACTATTTATTTCAACGCTGGTTTAATCTCCCATTGATTGACATCTTGTTCAAAATTTAATGAACCCGGAATTGTTTTATACCTTTTTATCAATTTAAACCCTACTTTTTTTAAAGTTTTATTGGGGGCAGGGTTTTCTGCATAGGGTTCACAGATAATTGATTTTAATTGAAAGAGCTCAAAAAAGAATGGGAGCGACTGCTTGACAAGAATTGTCCCTGCACCTTTTTGCCTTACGTCTTCCTCCCAAAGGTGAAGGTGCATATTGGCGCTATTCCCAAAGCTGATATCCGTAATATTAGAATGCCCGACAGCCTTTCCGTCAATTTCCCAAATTACTGCAAAAGAAGGTTTATCCTTGTATTCAAGGTTTATTTGTTTAGTAAGCATGGTTTTTAACTGTTCTTCTGAAGGAAGTTTCTGGATATCGACCCCTAAACTTTGTAAGTATTTATGGTCTGATTTTAACCAATAGTCGATGATATGTTGTATATCATTTGTATTTATTTCTCTAACGTTATAAGTCGATGCCATTAGTATTTTGATTGAAGTGTTTATTAGAATATAAATATATCACTACAGATTTACGCCCCAAACTAATACTTGTCAGAATAGGAGTACTCTTATGCTCTGACCTATTTTTTTAACTTATTCTTCTCTCTATTTAATTGGTGATTACGATTTGAAAGATAATTACAAGAGGATGGCTATTAATCTAGTCATCCTCTTTTACTTTAATCTTTATGTATAGCATGATGTAATGCATCAGTCAATGCTCCCACTTCTTTTAAGGTAGTGGAGTTATCATTTAGCGTATTTACAAATGCTACTCTTTCTTCATCTTTCAGAAAATGTTGATTTTCAAGTCGAAAAATGGCGAGAATGACATGTGCCAGAAAGTCTCTGATAAATGTTGAACTGTCTGCAGTTTCACCATTGGAATAATCTTTTACAGCTAAATCCATGATTACCCAATGAGATGGATTTTCAATATTAATGTCTGCGATAATCATCGCACCGATCATTCTTGTTTTTTGCTGTTGAGTCATATCCTTTCAGTTAAGTAATAATTATGCTCGAAGTTACTTCGAAGAATTTATGGTTAGAATACTTTAAATTACTTAAAAAGGGTAATTGATATCTCTATAATAAATCACAAAAGTGAGTAATGTTATGTATTTTCTTTTCTTTGTTCAACAGAAATTGAAATGATGAAATAGTTCTTCACTCAGATGCAGAATAAAAAGAATGAAACATCAATATATATCATCTTTTAATCATCAAAAAAACAATACTTTTGTGACCTAACCTAATACAAGCAAATTTATGAGCACTACTTTAACCTCGCCCATCATCAAACAAAAAAAGCAACGTATCGATGTAATTGATGTTATGAGAGGATACGCCGTAATGGCCATCATGTTGATCCATAATATCGAACATTTTAATTATTATCATTACCCTGATAAGGCACTAAACCCAACTTGGTTGAATACCCTAAATGAAGAGGTATTGTATTGGGTTTTTTTCTTATTTGCAGGAAAGACTTATTCCATTTTTGCCATCCTTTTTGGTTTCACTTTCTACTTAATGAATAATAAACAAAAAGAGATGGGGAAAGATTTTGGCCCAAGGTATCTGTGGAGGCTTCTCTTGTTAGTAGGTTTTGCTCTTTTCAATGCCGCATTTTTCCCAGGAGAGGTATTAATGTTATATGCATTAACCGGACCTATATTATTTGTAGTTAGGAAATGGAGCAACAAAGCATTATTGATTGCAGCCCTTTTCTTTTTAAGTCAACCTTTTGATTTACTACAGTATGTATACAGTCTTATAAATCCAGAATATACGGTATCACAACAACTATTTGTGCCTCTTTGGAAAGAAGCGATGGCAGTGATCAAAGAGGGAAACTTCTTTGATACCATGTGTGCTAACCTAACGTTAGGTCAAGGCTTTTCATTACTCTGGGCAATCGAAAACGGTAGGGCCGTACAAACTATGGGACTATTTATTTTAGGTTTTTGGTTAGGTAATGTTGGAGCATTTAAAGCGGAAAACTATAATCAATGGAAAAAAGTTTTGGTAGCAGCGGTGCTTACAATGATTCCATTATTTTTCATCAAAGAGCATTTTACAGGGTCAGAGGTGAGTGAAGTAATAAAAAGATCATTGGGAGTAGCTTTTGATATGTACTGGAAAGTGAGTTTCACTTTTATATGGATTTCACTGATTGTGCTTATATACAAAAATAAAACAGTGGTGAAATGGTCTAAACCATTGCAGACCTATGGAAAAATGAGTTTAACAAACTATATCACTCAATCTATTTTTGGCGGTATCTTATATTTTGGGTACGGTTTCCATTTAGCAGATACATGTGGAGTGGCTTTTAGCTTATTGATAGGTTTTGGCTTCCTTGCCGTTCAGATGTTATTCTGTCATTATTGGCTGAAAAATCACAAGCAAGGGCCATTTGAGAGCCTATGGCATCAACTTACATGGAATATCCCTTCAAAAAAATAAATCTCTTAAAAAGGGCAGCTTACACTATTGTAAACTGCCCTTTTTAATATAGTCGTAAGATTGATCAATTTTGTACTAATTAAAATAGTAACAAATGATTATATTTGAATTCTAGTTAAATAAACTTATCCAACACAGTAACCTTTGTCATGTAGAAATGAAATGATCAGACTAGAAGACTGTGGATTGTGACTACAAATAGAACAAAGTAAACAACTAACATTATGAAAAAATTAGCAGTAACTATTGTTACTCTATCTGCATTGATTTGGGGATTTTCATCCTTTCAGGAGGTTTCATCAATAGAACAATTGATTGAAAAGATCAATAATAAACAAAAGAGAGAAGCCAAAGAAACAATCTACATACATACTGATAAGCCATATTATATGGCAGGTGAAACCATTTGGTTCAAAGCGTATCTCCGAAATTATCAATCTCTTAAGGACAATCAAGTAAGTAAAACGATCTATGTTGAGCTTTTAGATGAAACGGGAGAAATTGTTGAAAAAGAAATGCTCTATGCTAAAGGACAAAATGTTCATGGTGATTTTAAGTTAAGTACTGAAATGGCTGCTGGTGAATATAGAATTAGAGCCTATACCAATTGGATGAGAAACTTCGGAAAAGAATACCTTTTTGAAGAAAGAGTAAATGTTTTCCAAATTAATCCAGACGAAAGACGAAAAGTTACGGATAGTGATGTTGCTGTAGATGAGTCTAATAATCAAATGGCGATGTCTGAAGAACAATATGATCTTCAATTTTTTGCGGAATCAGGACATTTATTGGCCTCTATTCCTTCAAGAATTGGCTTCAAGTTAGTGAATAGTGCAGGTAAGGGACAACCGTTTTCTGCTACTGTTTTTGCTTCCGAAAATAAAGAAATCACAAAAATTCAAGGGAATGAAAAAGGTATGGGTAGTTTGTTTATTGCTCCATTTCCTAATGAAAAATATTATGCAGTTCTAGACAAAGATTTAGGGAAAGTCAATCCTCAAAAATATTACCTACCGGTAGTAGAATCACAGGGAGTCTCTTTGAAACTATCAACAAGTAATGCGAACAAATGGATGGTACAGGTAATTGCTACCGATGATCACCTAAAAGAAGGAATGTATTTGTTAGCGACCCAAAGAGGGAAAGTATTGTATATGTGGAATTGTAAAGGGGAGAGACCTAGTTTACGTTTCGCTTTTCCAACAGATGGTTTAAATAATGGTGTAGTAAAATTCACTTTATTGGATAAAGACCATCAACCAATATTGGAAAGAAATGCTTTTAGGTATTTGGAAGAAAAAGTAGCCTTAACTTCTGATAAGGATAAGTATAAAAAAAGAGAAAAGGTAGCACTATCAATTCTACTAAAAGATGATCAAGGAAACAATGTAGCGGCAGATGCTTCGATGTCAATTGTTGATGATCATATTGTAGATATGGATAGAAAGAAAAATACTATTCTTTCGGAACTACTTTTCTCTAAAGAAATCAAAGGGAATATTGAAGACCCAATGTTCTACTTCAACAATTTTGATGTAGCTAAAATTGAAGCATTGGACAACCTGATGTTAACTCAAGGGTATGAAAAAGTGGTATGGATGGATGACCTAAACGATACGATTCCTCCAGTTTTTATTCCTGAATTTGGTGCGTCTATCTTAGGACAAACCACAAGCTTATGGAACAAAGACAAAACAAGAATGTCTGAGATTACTATGGCAGCGATTGGCTCTAAACAATTTATAGCCGAAGAAGTGGTTACAGACGAAAATGGAAAGTTTGCTTTTACCGGTATGGTATTTTTCGACACCACCGAATTTGTTTTCCAAGCTAAGAAATACAATAATAAGAAGAAGAAAACCACAGAAAATAGAAATGTAGATATTTCTCTGTATGGTATTGATAGCCCGAAAGGCTTCCCAATTATCACGGATGAAAACGAAGATGTAAAACACAATTCATTAGCAGCATTCGAAAAGGAAATTCTTGAAATTGAGAAAATTAATAGAGCTTTTGATTCTAAAACAATTATTCTTGATGAGATAGAAATTGTAGATGAGAAAATCGAAGATGAATTTGATCGAGCAGGGAAATTACATAGCAGTGGCTCGGTGAGATCAAGGTTAGTGATGGATTCTTTAAACTATGCAGCAGGTATGGATGTGTGGTCTTTCTTACAAACAGATCCTAAAACGGCTCAAGTATTAAGAAGAAATAGCTTTGGTTCCAATACAGGTAGTAGTGTAACGGTGGATGAAGAAGGGAATGTTACTTCTTTCTCAGGTGAAGAATCAGTACCAGTCATTTTAGACGGTTTTGAAGTAGATATTGATTTCTTAAGATCAATGCAAACTTCTGAACTTAGTTTTATAGAAGTATTAGATGCATCGGAAGGTAGCTTATATATGAGCAATGCTATTAATGGTGTTATCGCATTATATTCTAGAGATGGTTCAGACCAACCTAATTATGTGGTGTATGGTATTAACTCTTTCAAGCACCCAGGTTTCTATGTAGGTAAAGAGTTTTACTCTCCAAAATATGATGTACCGAAAGAGGAACACATCAAACCGGATCATAGAATTACGCTATTATGGGAGCCTTATGTAACGATTGATTCTACAGGAACTGCTAATATTGAATTCTATACAGATGATAAGTCAACAAGATACCATGTTGAAGTAGAAGGAATTGATAGTAATGGAGAACCTTTCTATTCAACCTATCAATTTGATAACAACTAGTTTGAGGTATTAAGATCTCTAAAAGTCCCAATTGGTGTAATAGCGAATTGGGACTTTTATTTCCTACATACATTACGTTAGCCAATACAAACAAAATGAATAGGTCACTTTCTGACATATTGATTAAAAAAATATCACTATTTCGACTATCAAGGTACTGTACGAGGTGTGTTAAAAGTAATGGAATGTATTCATTATTAACACTAAACGTTAATAAAAATATAACAAAGTATACGTTATTGGTTTTTATTATTAAAAGAAGGGTAAAAGGTGTTAAGTATACATTATATTTGACTGATATGATTACTTAATTGTTCTATATTAGGTCCGTTACTACTTTATAAAAACCAACTTATCAGCTATATATGGAAAACAAAGAGAAAGTCGCATTAAATCTCAAATCAATTATCGAGACATTATACTTAGGTGGAATTATTTCTATCGTAGTATTAGGAGTTAATGCATTATTTAATCTGTAGGTAATTTTAAGGAATTAAAGACAAGAAAAAGTAAAGCCTCCGACGTAAAACATCGGAGGCTTACACACTTACATATTGTAGGGTATTAAGAGAAAGCAATTTTCTTTTTTTCTTTACGAATAATTCTTTTGCTTTCCTTTCCTTTGATGATCCCGTGGTCATCATCGAGCCAGACAATCGCACCCGTAGGACAACGTTGTATAGGTTTTCTTGTAGTATGATTTTTATTATAATCGATCTCAGGTAAATTGTTGTTCATGGTGATCAATCCATTTTCAGCATCCATCACACATTTTCCACAAGCCGTACAACCTACCTGACATTCCTCTAGAATTTCATCACCTTTCTGAGTGTTTTTGCAAGCCACCCATAGCCTATGATTTAATGGTTCTATGGAAATTAATCCTTTAGGGCAAGCTTCTACACAATCTCCACAAGCCGTACATTTATCTGTATCAACTTCTGGAATATGATGTTTATTCAATTGTATAGCATCAAAATCACAAGCAGACACACAGTCTCCATGACCTAAACATCCCCAATTACAACCTTTTTCTCCTCCTGAAATTAAGGAGGATGCACTACAACTTTTTTCACCATAATAGTTCACTCTATTGATGGCGACGTTTGCACCACCCTGACAAGCTATTCTGGCAACTTGTTTATCTTCACTTACTAAATCAACGCCCAAAAATTCGGCAATAGCTTGTATGCCATCTTCAGAATTGACTGTACATTTCCCTGGGGCTACCTCTCCTTTAACAACAGCTTCTGCAAAATTTCTGCATCCAGGTAATCCACAAGCTCCACAATTTGCTTTTGGCAATAAATCATCGACAATATCTATTCGGGGATCTTCAAAAACATACAATTTCTTATTGGCAATAATTAGCATAACCGCCAATAGAAAAGTGAGTCCTCCTAATGTTATTAATGCAGTAACTATAGACATGGTTTTCTCTTTTTTTATTGAAGTAGTTGCAGGACTATCACTACAACTACTTCTTTATGATTTAATAAATCACTTCTCCCCATTTACCGCCTGCAATTAGTTCTGCTTTACGGTTGTTCCATCTTTTCTCAGATCCAAGAATGTTTGAGAAGGCTTGGTCTAGTTTTTCCAACACATCTTTGTAGCCTGCTACATAAATATGTGTGTTGTTTTGGTTGAGCATTTGTTTTAATTCATATGATTTTCCTTCAAGGACCGCATCTAGATTGATAGGGTCGGACCAACGAGGTCGAGGACTAACAGCTTGAAGTGCCTCAAAGGTATCTTCATCATAATAATTCGTAAGATCATTATTTTTATGATTCATATACAGCATATCCAATCCGCTTCTTGCCCCATAGAAGAGTCTTACTTTCCCTTTCCAGTCATCAATCTCATTGTAAATATGTTTGATAAAAGCTCTGAAAGGAGCAATACCAGTTCCCATTCCAATAAGAATGAGGTTGGCATCATGGTCTTCAGGTACATTGAAGGCTAGATTAAATGGCCCTGTGATGGTAATTTCATCTCCAGATACTCTATTGCATAAATAGTTAGAACAGATACCGTTGAAAATCTCACCACTTACATCATCTACGTATTTACAACGTTTGACTAATAGTTTTATACGTGTTTTACCTTCTACGACTTCTGGTATATCAGCAACACTGTATAATCTATGGTGGTAGTTATTCCCAAAGTCGCCATTGGCATGAACCAATACACCGAAACTTTGGTTGACTTCACATATAAATTCAGGATCTTGAACTTCAAGCAGCAATTCTCTTACTTCTTCAGAATCTGAAGGAGTAAGGTGATCGGAATGTAATACAACCGCCTTATAGCGGATTTCTGTTGGGTATTCTTTAAGGTGTGTCATAATTTTTATTGGTAATAGAGTGATCAATAAAGTGGTATTCGATTAATTACTCAGTTTTCTTTTTTTACATACTACGCCACATTTACAGCCTCCACATTTTGAACGGGAAGCTAGTGCATCATCACTTTTTACATGCTCTTTGAACAATGAAGTCCACAAGTGCTGTATGATCATCCACCCTGTAAACAGTGCGATAACGAATAATATGTTGATGAAATGTGACATCATTTTAAATGCTTATTTTCAAAGTATCAGCTACCAATTCCTGAAAATCCCATAAATGATAAGGAGAGTATACCTGCAATTAGTAATGTAATCGCAGTTCCTTTTACAATTTTTGGTGTATCAGCAAATTCAAGCTGTTCTCTTAGACCTGCCATGAGTAACAAAGCAATGGTGAATCCTGCCCCGGCACCCAAGGCATAGACAAAACCTTCAAATAGGTTATATCCTTTTGCCGTTTGGAAAAGTACTAGTCCTAAAATTGCACAGTTGGTTGTGATGAGTGGAAGGAAGATACCCAAAGCATTAAATAATGCGGGACTCATCTTTTTCACAAACATCTCTACCAATTGTACGGTAGAGGCGATCACAACAATGTAACTGATTAATTGTAGGTAGGGAGCATCCATCCAATTCAACAGGCTATTGATCCCAAAGGCACAGATTGAACTGATAATCATTACAAACGTTACTGCAGCTCCCATTTTAGAAGCGGTAGAAACTTTTCCTGAAACTCCTAAGAAGGGGCAGATACCTAAGAAATATGCCAAAACAAAATTGTTAATCAGGCATGCATTAATGAAGATGTTCCAATATGATGCTGTATTCATAACTTACTTCTTTTTTCTTTTAGGTAATTGAACAACAATAACCAAAATGCTAAGGTGAAGAAACCTCCTGCAGGTAAAATCATAATGATCCACGATTGGAAATTTTCTGGTAAGAGCTGTAAATCGAAAACGGTTCCGCTTCCAAATATTTCTCTTACTACTCCTAAACATAAAAGAGCAAAGGTGAAACCGATTCCCATCCCCAACGCATCCAGAATAGAATGTTTGAGGTTATTTTTTGAGGCAAAAGCTTCTGCTCTACTAAGGATTAAACAGTTGACCACGATCAATGAAATAAATGCTCCTAAGCTTTTGTGTAACTCTACACTAATAGCTTGAATCACATAATCAATCACAGTAACAAAAGTGGCTATAATTAATATGTATGACGATATTCTTACTTGCTTCGGGATGAAATTCCTTAACAAGGAAATAAGGATATTCGACATCAATAAAACAAAAGATGTAGCGAGTCCCATGGCCAATGCATTACCAGCAGTGTTGGTAACGGCAAGTACCGGGCACATACCAAGAACTTGTACAAAGACTGGGTTTTCCTTCCACAGCCCTTTGATAAACTCATCTGTACTTCGATCTTCTTGTTTCTTCTCTTTCTTTTCTTCTAATGCAATCATAAGCTTTGATTGTTATTAGTAATAGTAAGTGATGTTATCTACTGAATTTTCACTTGCCATTATTGATTTACTTTTTCCATGCTATCATTGATGATTTTCCCAATAGCTCTACTCGAAATGGTTGCTCCTGTAATTCCATCAATTTCCCATGGATGGTTCTTCTCACCATTTTTTACAGTGATCACGGCATTATTGAGTTGCTTCTTTTCCTTGTCCCAACTGACATCCAGAGCGATAAAGTTGGCTAGAAAGTTTTCATCTTTTTCAATCTTATCACCTAGGCCTGGAGTTTCTTTACTCTCTAATACATGGAACCCGACAACTGTTTCTGTTTTGGGATCATAACCTATCAAGATTTTAATAATGTCAGCATACCCTTGTCCGCTACACTCCAATGCATATCCAGACATGTTGCCTTCATCGTTGTATCCAACATAAATTCTGGTTAACCCCTGTTTCTTTTGGTCGAAGGGTATTAATGTTCCGTTTTCAATCAGCATGGGCTCCATCTTTTTTGTATTGGGAATCACTTGAAAGATGGCTTTTTCTAAAGCTTCTGCTTTTAAGAAAGCCCGTCTCTCACTTGTTCCTTCGTAGATAGATACAATTAGTAGAGCACAAAGTAGACCCAGCCCTACCATTGCTGATAGCATTTTTCCACTCTTTGGAGTATCCTCTTGTGGTATAGGTTGACTTGGTGCATTCATGACTTTTTACTTTTTGATGTACCGTAAACTTTAGGTTGTATCCATCGATCGATCTGTGGAGATAAAGCATTGGCCAATAAAATAGCATACATTACTCCTTCGGGAAGTCCTCCCCAAATACGAATGACGACGACTAAAATTCCAATGAAACAACCATAGATGCATACTCCTAAAGATGTGATCGGTGAGCCCACCATATCTGTAGCCATAAACATAGCTCCCAGCATTAGTCCTCCAGAGCATAAGGTAAACCATGGTGTAGGATATACTTCGGGTTGTATCATATATAAAATGCCTGAAAAGATAAACGCACTACTTAGAATGGATAATGGAATCCTCCAATTCATCATGCCTTTGTAGATAAGGTAAATGCCACCCAGTAGAATAAAAACAACACTGGTTTCACCCGTAGAACCTCCGACAAACCCTAAGAAAAGGTCTGAAGTTTCTACTGCAACATGATCAAACTTAAAAGCCGATAATGGTGTAGCTCCAGAACTTCCATCAAATACAGGTTGTAGTAAAGGAACAGTAAATAATGAAGAAGGAACTGAGGTAAAACGATTGTCAAGTAATGCAGGATACCAAGTAGTAATAGCTACAGGAAATGCTGCTTGCAATACCGCTCTACCCACTAAGGCAGGATTAAATACATTGTAACCCAATCCACCGAATAAGAATTTTCCTAATCCAATGGCGATTACACCCCCAACCATTGTCATCCAAAGTGGAAAAATAGGAGGGAGTGTAAGGCCCAGTAGTAAACCAGTTATGGTTGCAGAGTAATCATCTATCGTAGTGTCTTTATTTGTGACCTTACAAAGCAAATGTTCTGTAAATACACAGGAAGCCACCGACATACCTATGGTCAATAATGCACTGATACCAAATACATAAACTGAAAATAGTGCAGCAGGTAATAGTGCATAGACCACATTCTTCATGATCACATCAGTGGTTACACCTTTAGTAAGGTGAGGTGATGTGCTGATATGTAATGTTTTACTAAGCATGTATTTTGGCTTTTCTTTTTCTAACAATAGATTTAGCAATTCTAAACCTCTGTACTAACGGAATATTGGATGGGCATACATAAGAGCAGCTTCCACATTCAAAGCAGTCCATCAAATTGCAATCTTCTGCCATCTGATCATATGATTCTGCTTTTGCCAATAACCCCATTTTCGAAGGGTTTAGACTAATAGGGCAGGCATCTACACAGCTTCCACATTTTATGCAGGCAAAAACTCTATCGTTTACCTTTACTTCATTCTTTGTGAAAACTACTATTCCAGAGGTACCTTTAACGATAGGGATATCTAAGTTGGAAACTGATACACCCATCATTGGTCCGCCGAGATATACTTCTGAAATATCATTGGAGACACCCACTTCTTCGAGGACAAACCGTAATGGAGTACCAATAGGAATAAGGTAATTGCCTTTTTTCTTTACCCCAGGCCCTGTTATTGTTACTACCCGTTCTTGAATACCTTGGCCTCTAGGTAATAGTCTTCCTATTTCTGCAGTAGTCGCTACATTAACGACAACAACACCCACATCAATAGGTAATCCACCCGATGGCACTTCGATATCAAGAACAGAAGTGATCAACATTTTCTCCGCACCTTGAGGGTATTTTACAGGAACTACTTTAACCGATATAGGTAAGTCTTCTGGAAGTAAACTTTCAAGATGCTTTGCGGCATTTTTCTTGTTGGCTTCAATGCCAATTATACATTCATTTGCTCCTGTTGCCTTTAATAAATATCGAATACCCATAAAGATGTCTTCTGCTTGTTCTAGCATCACTCGGTGGTCTGTAGTAAGGAAAGGCTCACATTCAACACCATTGAGTAAGAGTACATCACAGGTTTTATCTTCTGGTACTTTCAGTTTAACATGAGTGGGAAAAGCTGCACCTCCAAGGCCAACAATACCAGCTTGTTGAATACCTTGTAGGATATCACTTTTGTCAGCATCATAATGGATGGGTGTACCTTCTGCTACTTCCTGTCCTGAATAAGGGAACGCTTCAAGGTAAATTCCCTCAGACATTTTTCCACCTACAGTGGGTACAGGTTTTATCTTTTGAATAATTCCCGAAACAGGAGCATGTAGTGGTACTGACATATATCCATTGGCCTTAGCTAGGAGCTGACCTCTTGCTACTTCCTGTCCTTCTCTCACAACAAGTTCGGCAGGTTGGCCAATATGTTGTGAGAGGGGAAGGATGTACACCGGAGCAAAAGAAAACTGTCTGATCGGCAGGTCTTTTGTGTCGTCTTTAAACTCCGGTGGATGAATCCCATGTTTGAAAGTATTTTTATGGAAATTAAATAACTTCATGGGCTTTCTAGTTCAAACGCTCAGCTCTTTTAATCCATTTTTCGATGTCCTTTGGAGAAAGATCTGTCGGTAATCCTGGATGAATTACTCCCTGCGAACATTTCTCTCCAGCTTTCACTAAATCCGAGAATGGACCAGCACCAGGGTTTTTAATGATCGCTTGCTTTTGATCATTATATTCAAACATTTTGTTGTTGATCTTAATGCACTCATCACAGCCACTACATTCTTCAGATTCTATCCATGGAGCCATTGCATTCTCATTGCTTACAACTTCAACGATAGTTTCCGAACTTTGAGGATCATCTTGTGATGGGACAATCATTTCAGAAATATCACCACTTTCACCAGTAGCTAATTTCATTAACCCTTGAGCGAGTTTACCTACTATATCTTGTCTGATTTTATTTTCATCGACAGTTTCTATTTCTTTAACCCCAGCGATGTCTTTCAGCATAATCCAGAAATCTCTTCTTTCTTCAGCAGAATCGACAATTGGAGCGGCAACCATAACGCGTATTAAGTTTTCCTTTTTATCTACTGCCCAGATGTATGGGAAAATACCGTCTCGATCTTCTTTAGGCAACTCCATAAATTCAGCCAATGGCATCATATTATCATTCCAAGTATCTCTTGGTGCTACTCTAAAGTGTTTTCTAAATCGAGCTTCAGTGATGGCAAAATCAGCAAAAGTCATATCTACTTCCATCGATTTATCTTTGCCATTGTCTTTGTATTTCAGTGTGTACGATGGCCAAAGTTTATCCATATCAGGGTTACCCGATAAGTCGAAGTTTTCTGCTGCTGTTGTGCCAATATCAGGGTTGTATTTAAAGACCGGATAGGTACGCGATTCTATCGCTAGTTTCGCTTGATGTGCCCCCAAGTCATCTGCTACGCCATGTTCTGGTTGGCAGGTAGTATAAATATTAAATAAGGCAGGGCGCTTTGTCATCAAACCATCGATAAACCCTTCTAACATTTGTGATGTATTCGCAAGGGTAGATTGTAACACATAAGTATTTCGATGTGCCATAGCTATTAAGCCAATTTCCTTACGAGGTTCAGGTTTTCCTTTCCATACCTTACCATACTGAGCCATATCAGAAACCTGACCAATAAAGCCTGAAGTACAAGCCTGTCCACCAGTATTGGAATAAACCTGAGTATCTACAACAACGACTTTAATAGGTTTTCCGGAAGCCATCATTCTTGAAAGGTTTTGGAAACCGATATCATACATAGAACCATCGCCACCTAAGGCCACAACAGGTGGGCACAAGTGCCATTCCTCATCTGAGAATTGCTGCCAATTGAAGTAAGTGAAGAAATCATCATGTTTATCAGGGTCGTAAGCGTTTTCAAGCTCTAACTCTGCTTTACGAACAGCTTTAAATCCATCGGCCATTTTTGCCATATGGCCTTCAAAGATACCCATCGCTAATGAGGTGGAATCTTGGAATAAGTGATTGGCCCATGGGAATGGATAAGGATTGTATGGATAAGTCGATCCCCAAACAGAAGTACATCCTGTAGCGTTGGTCATACCCATAGAAGCTCTTCCTCTTCCGGTAGTACCTTGTTCATATTTCCATTTTAGCTGCTTCAGTTGTGCCATCAACTGAGTGACATTTCTGAACCAATCTTGATCGATAGGATCTGTACCTTTCGCCGACTCAATACGGCTAGTAATGCCAGACATGGTCAAGTCAGTATCAGAAAGTTCTGAAACAATGGATGACATCAGATCTGCATCGTTCAAATTGACTGTTTCCATCAATTTCAATTGAATGTGCTTCTCCAGTTTTCCAATGAGTTCATTGAGGTACGCCACATGCTTTTCTACTCTTGGCATCATCAATGACTCTACTGTTGCAGTGAATAAATGCACTACTGTTTTTTCAGAACAACCTAGACAAGCTCCATCACCCGACGCGAAGGCTGAATATGCTGATTTATTAAGTAATAGGGTTTCTAATGGACCAATTTTTTCTTCAAGGTCATCAATCCTATTGTATTTTGGAGGAGTAGAAGGAAGGGCTTCCCAAAGGTCCCATTCTTCTCGTAATTTGGCTACAGAACCATCAGTCTGTATGACGGGCTTTAATGCATCATCTTCACAAACCTTGATACATTCCATACAGCCCTTACAAGTTTGAGGGTTTAATGTGATGCTAAATAAACCACCACTACCTTTTTCCTTCTTCTCATTTAAGTGATAGTACGGACGAGTTAATGCAAATTGGAAGTCACCAATTTCTTTTTTGAACCATTCTAATTCTTGAATTAACTCTGGAGATGTATTGGCATCATAGATTTTTTCATCTAAAATGGCATGAATCTGATCGCTCACGGTTACATCACCTTTAACCGCATCAAAGCGGTCACGAATTTTGGTCGTCATCATTCGAATGGCTTTAGGCAAGTGATCCACTTTACCATATTTCTTTCGAACTCTTTTCACTACCGTGTCCATCACATCATCTAGTTCGGAAACCAAACCAGGTAATGCGGTATCTGGACAAACGGTATAACAGTTTCCGCAGGCAGTACAATTGTTAGGTATCCATTCAGGATGTTCAAAACGGATACCTGTCATATCTCTGAACAACGACGAGGCTGCAGGCATCACACTAAGACCAATAAATGGATCAGTGATATTGTCGTTGCCCATTCCTTTTTGGTAGAAATTACCAGTTTGCTCCCAGAATCTATGAACGTCAGAGAGGTTAGACTCACTGACAGGAGCCGCTTTAAGCATGTTGGGGACAGGGATGTTTTTATGAATGTCTTGAATGACTTTCTGTTCGGTGATCTCTTTACAAGTAATTTCATTTACTTCATCAAAGCCACGTTTTACTACACGCATGTTGTCATCAACAACTCTTTGCCCTTTCGCACCGAATTTATATTGTAATTGATCTTGAATTGCATCTAATAATTTATCTGCATTAAGACCTGTTTTTTCCATCAATGGAGAAGAAGAGAAAAATGCCCCTTGGAAGGCAATACCTTGCATACGTAGTTGTAATTCAGGATCGGTGGCTTCTTCTCTAGCGATTTTAAAACCATCAATATAGAATACATGAATGTTCTTATCGATGATAATTTTTTGATATTGTTTAGGGATATCAGCCCAAACTTCTTCTTGTGTTGCTTTATCACTTTGGATAATAAAACAGCCCCCTTCCTTAAGTCCTGCAATTGCATTTGTATGCTTGAATACATTTGGATCAGGAGATAGCACAACATCCACAAAATAATATTCGCAGTTGATTCGGATAGGTTCAGGGGCTGCAGCAAGATAATAGGTAGTAGGTTGACCCTTTTTCTCAGAACCGTATTTCGGATTAGCTTTAATATCATAACCTAATAGGTCAAAGAGGGTCATGGCAAGGTTTTTACCTGTTGTGATTGCACCCCATCCTCCGATGGAATGGAAACGAACGGTAACCGCTTCTTTTGGCATTAAGTTAGGATTTTCTGATCCTCTCACAGAAAGTTCCTTAATGTTAGGGTAAGATTCTTGAATGGTTTCTTGATACTGTCTTTGTTTTGGACTAAATGATTTTTCCCTTACAAAGTCAATGGATAAGTAGAACTGTTTTTTCTGAGTTCCACTTTCCAGCATATTTTCAATCGCACCGATAATACCTTCTGGTTGTAGATCTCGGCTACCCATACCGAATGATCCAGAATATAGCGCAGGCATTTCTTTAGGTTGGTAACCTACTAGCTCTGGGTAAGGAAGGTTTTTCTTGTGCGTTCCGTTTTCTAGACATTTTGAAAGGACCGATCTGATCTCTCTCATAATTGGAGCATCTTCAGCAAGAGGTTGGTCGAGACGTTCTAAGATGGTTACCCCTTTTTTACCTTTCAAAATTTTTGCTAAACAATCGGCAGGGAAAGGTCTAAACATTACCAGATCCACTACACCAATTTTTAACCCTCTGGTTTCTCTGAGGTAATCAACCACTGCTTCTGCACTAGAAACGACACTACCTTGGCCAAGGATCAGATAATCTGCATCTTCTACCTTGTAGGTCATTACTCTTTTATATCGACGGCCTGTTAGTTGATAAAACTCTTCAAATGCATCATCGGTAATGTCCTTAATATGATCAAAGAAGAATGGACGCTGTGCAGCAACTGACTGCATATAAGCATCTTGGTTTTGAACAATACCAGTCATTAATGGGTTGTCTACATCCCAAACTTCAGGAATTCTTCTTCGTTTTTCTCCATAAATTATTTTTTGCGCCGGAGTTGGCGTATCGATTATATCATCAGGTCTACCTAGAAATTCTTTAATAAGATCTCTTTCAGGAAGGTCCAATGATTCGATCAGGTGAGTAGTAAGGAATCCATCTTGTGCGATCACTCCAGGGGTTAATGCCATCTCAGCAATTTTATGTGAGATGATATTTAAGTCGGCTACATGTTGTGCCTTTTTAGCGAAAAGTTGGAAAAATCCTGTATCATCAATCGCATGGTAATCATCATGCCCTGCATGTACATTTAATGTGGATTTGGTCATGGCTCTTGCACCAATATTCAACACATAAGTAAGTCGCTTACCTACCGCTGCATAAAGAGATTCATGCATATATGCAATCCCCTGACCTGAAGAGAAATTGGAGGCCCTTTGTCCTGTCATTGATAAACCTGCGGTAACAGCTGCTGCTGCATGTTCCCCTTCGGGTTCAATAAAAATAAGAGGTCTATCAGAAATGTTGAGATGTCCTTTTGCGGCTTCTTCAGCCCAATATTCACCCATTTGGGTGGAAGGAGTAATAGGGTATGCACCCGCTGCATCTGACGATTCCCTTTCGCACATAATAGCTACAGTGTTCCCATCCATAGCTACACGAACTCCAGGGTACTTGACGTTAGTTCTGTTGTCGTTGTCCATTGAATATATAATTTTCCGTTGTTTATTTTATGTATAACAAAAATAAACTAATACCGTAAGTGTGATTGTATTAGTATCTTTTGTACTTGTTTCTATCAAGGATATTCAATAAAAGCGAGGTTAGTATGCCTCTCAGCTACAGTGACTTGTTCGTCCTGTAGCTGATGTGAGAGGTCAAAAGTAGATTAGTTTTATATTTTATTCATTTCTACTTATTAAGTAATAGTTCTAGTTTTCTAATTCTAAGTTTTGATAAAGAATTAATAGGTAATAGGTTGATACACGTGATAGTTATATGGTTATAGTAAGTTTCATTTCATACTTTTTCGTTGTTTGTTTTTCATTATGTGTAATGATTACACTATAAATGTAGGCAGACCCTAAAAAAAATGACATGACGATGATCAAAGGAAAAAGTGACCAAGGTCATAAAGAAGCTTATACTTCACCAATTACTAAGAAATCTATTTTGTAATATCTCATTGATTAATATTTCATAATGAGATGAAAATTAGATATTTATAAACTTGTGAATGTTGTTTGGTAGTCAAATTAATAGAATGGTTAAAAGAGTGATTTTATTTATTTAGAATCTTTCCAAAATGTTAATCTCAAGCGATTGTTAACAATATTTACAGAGTGAGGAGCTAAAAAAATATCAGTTATTTCTAACAAAAATTATTTAACCAATAAAAAAGGCTGTTATATCTTTCTGATATAACAGCCATTCCTAGTTACACAAATTTCAAAAAATTTGGATTAAAAAGAAGTTTCAAGTAAATCCTTTGCTTTCGCATTACCAGCTTCAGTAATACCGCAGAATACACCCTTTGGGCTTTTTTCGATATTATCAACATAGCCAGCAAAAGCCAATTGATCTACCATTTCTTCAATCTCAAAAGTGGACGCCTTAATTCCAAACCTACGGACGATTGTTTGTAATGATACGCCACCATTTAAACAGATTCCAGCTAATAGCTTGATTGTTTTGAGTTCTTTGGACATTGTAATAACAGTTAATAGTTGTGTGGACATTTGTAAGTGTTTTACAATTATATATATTTTTTCGAATTTCGGAAACAATTGTATTCTAATGTGATAGCATATTTATATTTTGATGCTAAAAGTCATTATTTTTTTTGAAAAATTAGGATTTAGCCTGAAAATCGACCCTCTGCAACCGGTTTAAAATGTAATTATTACACTAAAAATGAGGGTTTTATCTATAAATTGTACATTCCTTATAAATGGCCTTCTGTTTTATATAGTATTAGAAAAGAAAGTATTCATTTTAACTATTTAAAGATTATTTCTCTGTTATCGATGGAATTCGTAGAGAATTTAACACTAGAAATTGTGTTGAAATAAGGAAATATATTCTTCACTTGTGTAAGTGAACTAATCTGTTATTGTTGCTGTTTACCTTGGTGTAACTCATTAACTATCTTTCTCGACCTATTATCATGCACAACAACCAAAGGTTACTATTACAAGTGATCTCAATTCTTTTTATATCTGTAGTATTGTATAATAAGCTTTATGCTATTATTACAGATTATGATCTCAGTCTTTATTATTTCATAGATCTCATCAAAGATTCTTCTCACTCTTTTTTCAAATTGAAGGCAGGGATTCAAACCCATCTTTAGTGCTTACTAATTTCTAGATTTGTGATTAGATGACTTTTGTTGGTATGCCACAAGTTGAATGACATTAATGATTTATTCATCTATAGTTATGTGAAAAAATTATTAATTTGCATTAGCTGTTACATCCTTTATGGATTCAGAGTGTCAAATTATAAATAGAAACTAGTAATAATACATTGAGAAATGTATTGAAGCCTAAAACTATCAACGAATGAAAATTATCTACTCAATTGTCATTTTATTATCTCTCTCTTTCACTACGTTTGCACAAGACATCATTAGGGGTGTTGTAGTTGATGCTGAGACGAAAGAATCATTACCGTATACTAATATTATTCTTGCCAATGCCAAGAAAGGAACAGTAAGTAATGCTGATGGGAAATTTAACTTGTCTTTAAAGAATATCGATACTTCAGATACCCTAGTTTTTAGCTATGGCGGTTATGAAACAGTAAAAGTAGTGATCGATAAACTGCCAAGAAATTGTCAAATTGCATTGAAGCCAAATATTGTCAACCTTGAGGAAGTTGAGGTGACCGATAAACAAGAAAATGTAAAAGACATCATTGCTAAGATCGAAGACAACTTTGAAAAGAACTATGTTGTTGAAGCTCCTTACAAAGAAAAACTGTATATCCATAACTATGGGATAACAGAATTTGACGATGATATTCTAGACCCAATGTTGGTCAAAAAATCTAGCTTTGAAGGGCTCAACCAGGAAACTTTTGATGAGTTGAAAAGAGTGCTACCAAAAGAGTTTATCAATTACAATGATGCACAAGTGATGTTGTATCATAAAGAAGATGAAGCCAAACTCTCTAATCTTCAAGCAATTTCATTAGAAGAATCTACAGCATCTGAAGCTTACGATCAGTTGACAGAAAAATTTGAAGGTTTTGTGAACGATATGGAATCCAGTTTTAACAATGATGAAATCTATTATCGTTTTAAAATGGGAATCATCTCTACTAAAATCCGCGGTGATTCAACCGATACAGAAGACGCTTCTGATGATTTTGAAAGAGATAGCACCAGTTATACTGTAGGTACGAAATATATTAGAGGTGGTATCAATGAATTAAAAAAGAACTATGCTTCCTTAGATAATAAGAACTGGGAGTTTGTCACCAAAAGAGGAAAGTACAATTATACTTTAGAAGGAGCGTCGATGATGGATGATGATGTAGTGTATATCATCACTTTCAAACCTAAAAATGGAGGCCTATTCTTTGGCAAAATGTATGTTTCTACAGAGACTTTTGCCGTATTGCAGATTGATTTTGAATATGCTCCTAATAAAGAAGGGAGAGATATCCATTTATTTGGTTTTGGCTACACTGAAACCTTTAAAAAAGGGCGAGTTCTTTTCGAAAAATCTGGAGATAAGTATTATGTGAAATATATTAATGCAGAAGAACACACCACTTTTAGTGTTGAAAGAAGCTTTGCATTAGTGAAAAAACAAAAGCGTTTCTTTGTTGATAAGACATTGAATGAGATTAAAATCAAGTTTAATATTGTTGCAGACTCGAAAGAAACGAAAGAGTTATTGGTATTAGATCGCAAAGATATCACAGAACAATCTTATGATATGGTGGAGGAAGAAGAAAAGATGAAGTTTCAGAAGATCGTAACCACTCAAGATTATATCTGGGAACATGGGACTGTAATCGAACCTACACAAGAGCTCAAAGCATATAAAAGAAAAGAAATTACGGAGAACAAATAATCTTTAGATGAGGTTCAATAGTTCTGCTAATAAAGTTTAAAAACACATCTTTAAGCGTTGTAAATCGTTTAAAAAAGAAGGCATTCATTTAACAAGATCAAGCAATTTATTCTACACTTCATTCAAAAAAATTGTATTGATTTTGGGATTTAAATGTAATCGAAAGGCTGTTTAAGCTACCTTTAACCTTAGCAGATTACATATGCTGTTGTTATAATTGACAATGGCAGATTTTACTATTAACCGATTATCAATAATTTAGGCTGTTTTACAAATATAGATGTAAAACAGCCTTTTTTTATCTTAAATCCGGTGTGTTGATATAGCCTATAGCTATCATTTCATTTCTAAATGTTTTTACTAATTCATTGTCCTTATAAACCAGCACCTTTCCATCCTGATGCTTGATTTCATAATTGATATTCTTCTTAGCTGATTTCATGGTATGTGTACGTTAAGTCTGTTTATTTATCGAATGTTATTATAGCAAAAGTTAATATCATATAAGATCATGCAGAAACAAAAAATTGTAAGTTAAGAAGTGTTTTATAGATGTTAATAAGGTCAATTGCTATAATTCAAAACAATTTTTATTGAACGTATACAAAAAATAATCGACTGAAAAGTAACGTTGTAACAAAGTGAAAAAATGTTTCATTTTCAATCACTTGCATACTAAATTTCTATCTATCATATTTAAAGTATCAATGTTACTTATTAGAATGATACAAGTAATATTAATGCAATAAAAGGTTATTAATAGTTAAGTTAAAGAGTGTAGAAAGGTCTTTCCTAATGGGGAAGACTTTTTTGTTTTCTACATATTGAGGACTTTGTGTATTCAAAAAATAATTTACTTTTGCTACTGTGTTACTAGAAAAATAATCTATTATTTTCTATCCATAATTTTTCAATTCCATAACGGTAGAGATAGTACAATGAAGCATGTGAAATTTAGTAAAACGATTTGTGGTGTTGATTTTCTTTTAAATATCTTAGACTTCGATCCTTCACAAAAACATGGTCTTACATCTGAGTTACAGACTACTGATTTTTTTCAGGTGATCTTTATTAAAAGAGCTAAAGGAACTTTACAGCTTAATGATAAAACAATTGATCTTAAAGATAATTCTGTTGTTTTTATTTCTCAGCATCAAAGGCATCAATGGAAAGTAGATTTGGACAGTTTCGATGCTAAGGTCTTAGTATTCCAGGAAGATTTCTTAAATGAATTTTTTGCCGATAAGTATTTTACTTACCGCTTATTGTACTTCTACCAATCGGCTTATGAGTTATTCTTGCCAATTGACACCAAAGAACTACAAAGGTATACGTCTGATTTAGAAGAGATACAAGCAGAACTTCTCGAACCTAAAAACGACAGTACTCATCTTATCCGTTCGTTACTTTATTATATACTTATTCGATTAAATCGAAGCTACTCAGAATACAATAAGATTACCTGTGCGGTGTCCATAGACAATTTAGCTTACAAGTTTAGGAAACTAGTGGAAGAAAACTATATCACAAAACAACGACTGGAAGAATATACCGAATTGTTAAATATTAGTAGAGTGGCACTAAATACTGCGGTTAAAGCACAGTTTAATATTACAGCTTCAGATTTTATCAAATCAAAAATCATCTATGAAGCGAAAATGAAACTGATCTATTCGAATTTGACAGTTTCGGAAATTGCCCGACAGCTTAATTTTTCTGAGCCCAATCATTTATCTCGATTATTTAAGAATAAAGAAGGGGTGAGTCCGAATGAATATAGAGCAACTTATCAAAATGGTAGGAATTGATAATTTATTGGTAAGCATACTATGACTGGGTTTCATGACCTTTGTATTAGAAATTTAATGAAAACCTTAAATACATAATCATGAACTCTGTAGATATCCAATTGATCAGAAATGCGACTTTAAAATTAAATTATGGAGGAAAGACTCTTTTGGTAGACCCGATGTTAGGTGAGAAAAACTCAATGATGTCTTTTGTTGTTCCGGATCAAAACTTGAACCCAACCGTCGACTTACCTTTTACTAAAGAAGAAGTAATTGAAGGAACGGATGCAATGTTATTGACACATGCACACCCAGATCATATTGACCCAACTGCAATAGAACTATTAAATAAAGATTTACCTGTTTTCTCTCAAGATACTGAAGAGCAAATGTTGAAAGATGCAGGATTTACACAAGTAACACCAATTACAACTTCTGCGACTTTTGATGGTATTGAAATTGAAAGAACAGGGGGTAAACATGGTCCAGAAGAGGTATTAGATGCTTTAGGTCAAGTTTCGGGATTTGTGTTAAGAAAATCTGATTACCCTACTATTTACATCATTGGTGATTGTTTGTTAGATGATGAAATCACAGAAAATATCAAGAGGATCAATCCAGATATTATTATTACCAATTCGGGTGGTGCGATTTTTATGGGACAGGCAAGAATTTTAATGGATGAATCTGAAACAGTGAAAGTGGCTCAATTAGCTCCAAATGCTAAAGTGATAGCTACACATATAGAATCTTTAGATCATTGTCAGGTAACGAGAACATCGTTAACAGCTGCAGCGGCTGAGGCCAGTGTTGAAGTGATTATACCAGCAGACGGAGAAGTCATCTCTTTCTAATTTTACTTAAACCCTTTCCTAATATCAATTAAGAAAGGGTTTTTATGACGTTCTTATTTATTCATTCGTTTGAATATATTAAGATAAGGTTTAGAACCTTATTTTTCGATTAAGCGTATTAATCAAACGATCGAACAATTATTTAAATTTAATCTATGCAAAACACTTTTACTGTAAACACTACTCAATTAAAGGTTCTCGCATTGGTATTCGTTGGATTATGGTGGGGAAGAAGCGAAGTAAATGCACAAACCACTATACTTCAATTAGCCGGCTGGGACAATTCAGTAGAGTTTTCTGCCTGGCAACAATTGGGTAAAGATAACTCTAGGCATTTCTTAAATTTTAGAGCCGGAGTAAATGACTGGATGTCTCCGATGGATCCGTCTGATGTGAATAATAAAAAGATGAAAGGAAATTACTCACTTTCATTAGGTTATGGTTATCAATTAACGGATAAGCTCATGCCTTATTTAACAGTGAGAAAAGACTTGAATAAACTAGATAATATAGGTTTTGTCACAGGCCTTGATATTCAAACCAAAACCAGGTTTAACTATACTGTTGGTTTTACAAGTACATACGATGTTCTCAAGGATTGGAACAGAAGTAATGCTTGGGTGGATATCTATTATCGAATAGGAAATAAAGGGTGGAAGATAGGCATGGAAACCGCCGTCACCGTAACAGGAGAAGTAGGCTTTCTATGGATGATCAATAAGTCCATCCATTGGTAAGATAAAGTAGTTTTTATGAGTTATACAAATTCCAATGACTTATTGCTAATTATTCAACTATGATATCAGGTTTGAGAGTTCTGATATTGCCAACAACTCAGAGGATTAACATTACTTTTCCCGAGAATGAAATTTCATTCTCGGGTTCTTTTTATCTAAAGACCAACCATAACGACCCAGGGCCTGACATACCATTTCTTAATAAGCTTTTCTTTAACATAGGGGTCAATAGAAGCAAATTTCTCTGCCTGTTCTCTTTCGTTAAATACCAATAGAGCTGTATCTGCAGGTTCACAAAGGGCACCACCAATGAGTAGTTCTCCATCTTCATGTGCTTTATTGACTAGATACAAGTGTTCTTCCCTAAAGGGAGCTCTGAGCTTGATAAAATCATCAACGGTCTCATAAAATAGTACATATTTCATATTTTTAATCTTAATATGTTAACTCTTCTAGGTTGGCATAAAGTTGTAATGCTTCAGGGTTTAAGAGAGCATCTGTATTCTTTACAGGTTTGTTGTGAACAATATTTCGAACGGCAATCTCCACAATTTTTCCACTCCTAGTTTTCGGAATATCTGATACTGCAATAATTTTAGCAGGAACATGTCTTGGTGTGGCATTTTTTCTAATGACCTGTCTAATCTCTTGAATTGTACTATCTGTTAGCGTCTCTGACGGTTTCATAACAACAAATAAAACAACACGACAGTCATCCTTCCAATCCTGACCAATAGCTATACATTCTTTTATGCTTTCGACCTTCATGGCTTGTCGATAAATTTCTGCTGTACCTATTCTAACTCCCCCTGGATTTAGAACAGCATCGGATCTACCATGAATAATGAGTCCGTTGCTTTCAGTCACTTCTGCGAAATCTCCTTGTGCCCAGATATTTTCAAAACGAGAATAGTAGGCATTAAAGTATCTTTCATTATTCGTATCGTTCCAAAAATAGAGTGGCATTGTTGGAAAAGCATTTCTACAAATCAGTTCTCCTTTTTCGTTTTTGATACTTTTTCCTTCTTCGTCGACTACATCCAAATCGAATCCTAGACCTTTACATTGCAGTTCACCCGCTATAACAGGTAAAGTAGGGTTACCAGCTACAAATGCACCTATTAAATCAGTGCCACCACTTATTGAAGAGAGTACGAGATTGCTTTTAAAATGTTCATAGATATAATGAAAACTTTCTGAAGAAAGTGGTGATCCTGTCGAAAGTATCGTTCTAAGATGGCTCAATTGATGTGTATCTTTGGGTGATATACCTTCTTTTGATAACGCACTGATATATTTTGCACTAACTCCGAATACAGAGATACTTTCCTCATCAATAAGGTTAATAAGGTAACTAGGTGAGGGATAAAATGGATTCCCATCTACAATCAGTAAAGTACAACCAGTTGCTAAACCAGTAACTTGCCAATTCCACATCATCCATCCGCATGTGGAATAGTAGAAAAATATATCATCTGCTGTGAGATTGGAATGTAACTGATGCTCTTTTAGATGCTCAAGAAGTACGCCTCCAGCTCTATGTACAATACATTTTGGCTGGCCTGTAGTTCCACTAGAATACATGATGAATAGAGGATGATCAAAAGGTAATGATACGAAATCCACTTCTTTTGCATGGTTATCAAGATAAGTATTCCACCTTACCGCATAAGGGTAATCCTCCAAGGAAACATCTTGATCTATAAAATCAAATACAATTATTTTCTCAATCGAGGGTACAGCTTGGTGTAATTCATCTACCTTTTTTAAACATTCATGAACCTTACCGTTATAACTGTAGGCATTGGCTGTAAATAGCACTTTCGGAGCTACCTGCCCAAAACGATCTAACACTCCTTGAAAACCAAAATCGGGAGAGCAAGAAGTCCAGATTGCACCAATACTAGAGGTAGCAAGCATTGCAATAATAGCTTCAATACAATTGGGTACAAAGCCAGCAATACGGTCACCTTTTTCTACTCCATCTTGTTTTAGTTGGTGAGACAACTGAGCTACTTTTTGATAGAGCTCTTTGTATGTTAATGTTTTACGATCACCATTTTCTAGCCTTCCGACTAAAGCGATTTTATTATCTCTTCTTTTTAATAGGTTTTCAGCATAGTTTAATGATGCGGTAGGAAACCATTCACATTTGGAAATGTGTTCATGAACAATTTGATAAGGAGGCTGTCCTTTTTCACCTTTTACATCACAAAAGTCCCAGATAGTAGACCAGAATTTTTCGCTTTCTTTGATGCTTTGGTGGTGAAGTTCATGATAGTTGTAGTTGTCGGTTTTCAGAAAGGTTTTATTAAAGTCAAAAAGCCGACTTTGTTCAATTTGCTGGTTAGATGGTGTCCAAAGTTTTTGCATGTGTGTTGATTTATATATGTGTTGTTGTGTATTTACGAACATATAAAAAATAGAGGAATGTAGTGAGAGAAGAGAATTGAAATGGGTAAATATTCGGAGGAAAAATATTAAATCATATTAAAAATTACATTAGTTATATGTATAGTGCAAAATATGATTAAGTTTGAACAACTGTTAATCCTATTTTTTATGAAGTCACTTTTATTCTTCTTTTTTATTGTCCTTTCCGTGTTAAGCCATTATCCTTTTTTATCTGACAAATGGGAAGAAATCGAACTTTTTCAAGAAGAAACTGAGCAGCTAGAAAAAACCGTTAGGGAAAAAAATTTTAGGTTACCTGTAGAAGGGCCATTAATTTTTAGAAAGTAAAAAACACCTTTTGTAATCACTGTATCTTTATTTATTTAAAAAATATATTGGAAGACTCCTATTTGGAATGATAGTTGAATTATTACTAGTCATATTTACTATTAATATACTTAGTAGGTATATCTAATTGTAATTCAGTTAAATACGAGTGATGTTTTTTTGATTTGATACTGTTATTAATGATTTCTAACTAAAAAAAGTAAACACGACTATATAATTTCACGACTACAGTCAAATAAAAATATCGACATCTACTTAGCACAAAAATTATCATAAGAATGAAACATTTTTTACTATCATTATTATTTATTGTTACTGCATATTCCGTTAATGCACAACAATCTGCTCATTTCACTACAGGTAACCATCCAATAGGGGTATCCATTGGTGCTTCATTAGGGAGTGCTACACAATTTAAAACGAGTATTTGGGCATACAACGTCTATTTTTCTGCAAGTTCAAACTTTGCTTCAGCACAAGGTTCAGTATCTGACAACGAAACAAGTGGTTTGCAAGATAAAGGGAAGTTCAATGCTACTCAGTTTAATGTAGGTGGTATGATTCGAATTGTGAACCAATACCTTTACGGGTTGTACTTAGTTCCACAGGTAACATACTGCACTAAATCTTCAATTTATCATGGTGAAAATGACAAAACCTTTAAAGGAACACCAGAAGAACAATACGGAGCAGCCATAGATGTAATGTATGTGGATCGTGGTGGATTTACAATTCAAGGAGGTTTATCTACTTCTGCAGGGGCATCTTTACAAGTTGGCTTTTCTTTCTAATTGTTAGAAAAGAATGTAACCCTTCGAAGTTAATTATAGATTATATCTGAATACATTCTCTACATTGATGTTAATCATCTGTAGTGACCGTATATTTGTAGCATCAGTAAGCATTTACTGATGCTTTTTTTATTCACCCAGTTAAGACTACGTAAAGTAATCTAGAATAACATTTACTATTCTCACTACTGACCCAAATTCTATGAACAACCGTATTGTTCAATGTATTTTACTATCACTTATTATCATCACTCCTTTGTATGCTCAAAAAATTATTATTGAAAACGAAGAAGGAGAGGGAATTCGTGGTGTTTTAGTTTCAACAGATAGAAATGAGGTAAGCATAAGTAATGCGGTGGGCGTTGTACAATTAAACCCAGAGGCCAAAAGTTTTTCCTTTTCTCATGTGAACTATGAAGCTGTTGAATATACAAATGAGCAGTTAACGGCAGTGATTGTACTTCAGCAAAAAATTCAATCATTACAAGAGGTTATAGTTGGTGCAAATAAATGGGAAGAAGTAAAGTCTGAGGTACCCCAGCAAATCTTAGAAATTCAGAAAAAAGAAGCAGAATTTGCCTTGCCTCAAACTACTGCTGATATGTTGGGGAATACAGGAGAAGTCTTTATTCAAAAAAGTCAGATGGGTGGAGGTAGTCCTATGATTAGAGGCTTTGCAGCCAATCAGGTGCTCTTAGTTGTAGATGGGGTGCGTATGAATAATGCGATTTACAGAAGTGGCAATCTACAAAATAGTATAAGTATTGATCCTTATTCGATTAGTTCTGCAGAAGTGATTTTTGGTCCAGGAAGTGTAATGTATGGAAGTGATGCATTGGGTGGAGTAATGGATTTTCATACTACCTTACCTGAATATGCAGAACGGTCTAAAAAACTATTCTACGGAGATGCTCAATTGAAGTATGCTTCTGCAATGAATGAAAATACAGCTAATGTTCATTTTAATTTAGCATCACAAAAGTTAGCCTGGACGAGTACTGTCTCTTTTTCATCGTTTGATGATTTAAAGTCAGGTGGATGGTTTCCTTCAGAGGACTATCAATTTGGTAATAAATTGTTTTTAGTGTCAACGGACGAAAATGGAGTGGATCAATTAGATACCAATCCTAATCAGTTACGTCAAAGCCCTTCCGGTTATCAGCAGTTGAATACTTTGCAAAAAGTAGCCTTTAAAGTGAACGATCAGTTGGAATTGATGTATACCTTTTCATTTTCAAATACGTCATCAATTCCTAGGTATGATAGGTTAACAGAGCTGAACCCTATTATGAGTAATGGTGCATATATGGAGGTAACCATGGAAGATGTTATAGAGATAAACTCCACAAGTTTAATCACTACTTATGGAACAACTACCCCAAAATTTGCTGAATGGGAATATGGCCCGCAATATTGGATGATGAATAATATCCGCTTAATCGCCCAACAAAATAGAAGTTGGTATGATAATCTTTCTTTGATAGTAGGACATCAGAAGGTAAAAGAAGATAGGTTTTTTAGGAAGTTCAATGATACAAAGAGAAATGAATCTTATGTTAGCTTAGAACTATTCCATCTTAATATGGATGTGAATAAGGAAATCTCTAAAAAAGCATCCTTGTTTTATGGGATAGAGGGCACTTACAATGATGTACAATCGAGTGCTATCGGTAAGAATATCCTAACAGGAGAAGTGAATAAAGCATTGCCACGCTATGCTGGAGGAGGATCACAGATGACTACCTTAGCAGGGTATATCACAGGGAAATATAAGCTAACAAATCATTTGGTTGGAACCGCTGGATTAAGGTATACAGAGACATTTATTAAAGCGGATTACACAGATGAGGCCTCTAAAACTTTACATCTACCTTACGATC
Organism: Flammeovirga agarivorans; assembly: GCF_012641475.1. Taxonomy (NCBI): domain Bacteria; kingdom Pseudomonadati; phylum Bacteroidota; class Cytophagia; order Cytophagales; family Flammeovirgaceae; genus Flammeovirga; species Flammeovirga agarivorans. The sequence goes on from NZ_JABAIL010000003.1 coordinate 548,749, forward strand.
AACTGAATACTCAAGTAGGAAGTATAACAGGAGCTATAGGTCTTGCTTATCATCCTGATAATTGGCAGTTGAATACACAATTTGCAAAAGGTTTTAAAGCCCCAAATATAGATGATATTGCAAAAGTTTATAACCCTTCTAAAGATGACTTAGTGATACCCAACCCACAGTTGAAGCCAACAGATGTGTATACATTAGATGCTACTGTAATCCATTATTTTGGAGATAAACTAAGAGTGGGAGCCAATGCTTATTATTCTTGGTTGACGAACATTATGGTTAGAGGACCATCTACCTTTCTTGGAATGGATTCCGTTTTCATTGAAGGGGATGAATATGCTGTTACTTCTTTACAGAATGCGGATCAAGCAAGGATTTGGGGAGTGTCGGCTCATGTATTTTATCACTTTACCGAATATCTACATCTCAAAGGTACTTATACTTACACCAATGGACGAGAACTAATCACAGATGCCCCTTTACGACATGTACCCCCATTTTTTGGACGATTGACATTAGGGTATAAAAAACAAAAGTTACACCTTGCCCTTGTTGGAAATTATAGTGGTGGAATAGCATATGATGCATTGGCACCAATTGAACAAACTAAACCTTATCTCTATTCAAAAGAAGGAGCATTACCTTGGTGGACTCTCGGGTTTAATTCAAGCTATAGGTTAACGAACTATCTTGAATGTCACTTTACTGTCGATAATATCTTTGACCTTGCTTATCGAACGTATAGCTCTGGTATTAACTCACCCGGAAGAAACTTTGGGATTGCTATAAAAGGATATTTTTAAGGGTGACATTTTATTGATTATGTTATTACCTATTGTAATTATCTCAATTAGTAAAACAATTATGGTAGATCAGATATATAAAAAAACACTAAAGGGTATTGGCAGATACCTAAGCATCTCCTTCTTCACCATTGTACTGATGTTAATGGTTTCTTACTCCATAAAATATTTCCATTCCGATACGAACGATCTAAGTTTTGTTGGTTATACCATGGATTTAATTGATAGTATTCAACATATCGAAATAATCTGATAAAAAAATAGGATTAGTGATTACAATACAAGGTTATCCTTGTCTTATTTGAAATGAAAAACGATAAAGAAATAACGCGATAGCTTCATACTAATAAGAAAGAGTTATTGTCCGTTTGTACCTTAAACGAAAGATTCAACATAACTACTTTAATAACTACGATAAGGCTCAATGTATACACATTGGGCTTTTTTGTTGTCCTAAAAACTCATTTTATTTTTTTTAGAATTACACTTTATCATTTAACAATGTAATATTGAATTCATATTGGAGATGTGGTATTTGTCACTCTTTCATCGGTTTATTGCTCAATTTTTATTCTTTTAACTTTAACATCTAAAACCCAGTGTTAAGTTGTGTTTTTTGTTAGTTCAAACCATTTATTTATTCCTTAATATTTCCCTAAAAAAGACATCATAACTGTTTGCTTATTTTGCAGTGTTAAAAACAAAACCAGTGATTTCAACTAAATAATGTCAAGGATACTTACTTTATTAACTTTACTACTATTTCCTATAATTATCCATGCAGGTGGAATAAAAGGATCAGTAAACGGTAGTGATGGAGAGCCCTTAATTGGGGCAGTAATTTCTATTGAACCAATCCATAAACAAAGCATTGTGGGGATGGATGGAACTTTCAGAATTAATGATTTACCAAAAGGAGATTATACGATTGTAGTTAAATATATAGGATACAAAGACCTTGTAAAAGAAGTGAGGGTATCTTCAGAAGGATGGGTTTCTAACGATCTTATACTTCAGGTAGATGCAATTCAATTGGACGAGGCAGTAGTATATGGTACTAAAGAAAGGAAAACCGCAGAAAGTGCGAGAGCTACAGAGAGGGTTTCTTCTAAGGTAATGACGGTGGTTTCTGCTCAGGATATCGAATTGTCGCCCGACTTAAATGTGGCTAATGTAGTACAACGTGTTTCTGGCGTATCCTTAGAAAGGAATAATTCAGGTGACGGTCAGTTCGCTATTGTAAGAGGTATGGATAAAAGGTATAATTATACGTTGGTGAATGGTGTGAAAATTCCATCTCCGGATAATAAAAACCGTTATGTTCCTTTAGATTTATTTCCATCGGACCTTTTGGATCGTTTAGAAGTGACAAAAGCTTTGACTCCAGATATGGAAGGCGATGCAGTTGGCGGTGTGATTAATATGGAAATGAAAGATGCTCCAGAATCATATAGTGGTCAATTGAATCTATCTATTGGAAACAACACGCTCTTTGGAGGCAATAATCCATTTATGACATGGAATACGGGTGGGAACATGACATCTCCTCCAAGTTGGAATGGGGTAGCTAGAGCAGATGCTTCTGATTTTTCTAATCAACATTTATTGAATCAGTATAAAAACTATGTACCGAATATCGTAGCCGGAATGTCGATTGGTAACAGGTTTATGGATGATAAATTGGGGGTGATTGTAGCAGGAAGTTACCAACAAACTGCAAGAGGTTCGGAGAGTACTTGGTTCGATACAGGTATGTTGGCTGATGGTTCTACTTCTTTAGATAATATGGAAGACCGTAATTATTATCAGCTTCAGAAAAGAATGGGACTCCATGCTAAAATGGATTACAGAATTAACCAAGATCATAGTATTCAATGGTACAATGCTTTTGTTCATTTACAAAATGACCAGGTAAGGGATGTTACTCGTACAAGAACTTGGGGTAGTTATGATCCAATTAACGGTAATGCTGGAGAAATGAGTTATGTTACAAGATATAGATCTACAATCCAGCAGATTTTCAACTCAACATTAACGGGACAACATCAATTAAACCCATGGTTTAAGGCAGACTGGTCTGCTGTTTATTCAAAAGCATCGAACAGTATTCCTGATAATGCAAAATTCACTAGATCAGGAAGTATGAATAATTGGGTGCATGAACCTGAAAGAATTGCTGGACGATCAGCCTTAACAAGAAGGTGGGATTACAATGATGACGAGGATATTGCTCTATATACCAATTTTACTTTTACCCCAGAAATTAGTTTTATCTATGATACTGAATTTAAGGTTGGTGGATTGGTTAGAAATAAAAACCGTTCGAATGATTTTGAACAATACCGTTTCAATGCTGGAAATAGAGCCTTAGTAAAAGGAGAAGATTGGAATGATATTACAGATGTTGATTGGATTATCGAAAACCCTACGGGAGTAAACTATTCTCCCAATAGATACCAATCACATGAGAATATTAGAGCAGCTTACGGACAATTTAAATTCGACTTTAGTAATCGTTTTGAAGTGTTGGGTGGTGTAAGAATGGAGCACACAGATATTGGTTATTATCTACCTCAACCTACCAATGAAATTGTTGAAAATGGATTGGAAGAGATGAATCAAACTTATGTTGATTTCTTGCCAAGCATCCATTTTAAATATAAAATTAGCGAAAAATCAAATCTGAGGTCTTCTTATTTTAAGTCTGTCATCCGACCTGGATTCTCAGAGTTTGTTCCTATTGAAAATGGAGATACTGAAGATGATTGGACCGAAATGGGTAATCCTTTAGTAGAAAGAACAATAGGACATAACCTTGATTTGAGATACGAATTGTTTCCGAAAGGAATGGACAAATTTATGATTGGAGGTTTCTATAAAAAGCTAATCAACCCGATAGAATACTCATTGAACCGTCAGGCTGGGTATATTATGCCGGATAACTATGGTGATGCAGAAAATATGGGTATTGAGATTGATGTGGTAAAGTACTTCAATAAGTTCGGTATCAGTGCCAACTATACATATACTCACTCATCGATCACTACAGAAAAAGCGTATTACGAAAGAGAAAATCCTGAGGATGATACTTCGGATATTGTGATTCGATCAGCATTAGAAGAGCGTCCACTACAAGGACAGGCGGCACATATTGCCAATCTATCCTTACTTTATAAAAATACCGATGCCGGTTTGGATGTACAGTTAGCAACCGTATATACAGGTGATCGTATCCACAGTTTGTCTGCCTTTTATGGTAACGATATGTGGCAGAGGGGTTTCTTCCAAATGGACTTATCCGTAGAAAAGCGAATTAATCCTAAAACAATTGTCTATTTGAAAGCCTATAACTTGTTGGACAACGCTTACGAAGTAGAAATCCGCCAACCAATCAACGAGGCACAGTCTTACTTTCCTAAGCAAGGTGATGTTGGGGACAATGTACTTGTAAGACAAGACTTCTACAGACGACAATTCTTATTGGGTCTAAAATATAATTTCTAAAAACATAAAACTGCCACTTTAATAGAGTGGTCTAGCAATCAAATCTAAAACCATGAAACAAAATTTTATTTACCGCTTATTAGCATTTATCCTGCTATCTGCTTCAGTAGTTTTTTCTACTTCTTGTACCAAAGATGAACCCATTGTAGATGACGAAGACAAGGAAGTGCCTGATTTTGATAAAGGTCAGCCAGAAGGAAGCATTAGTATTGGAGGGCGTATGAGTAATGATCTCACGCTAGAAAGTGGAGAGGAGTACTGGTTAGCAGAAAACCTTATTATCGAAGAAGGAGCCACTTTGAATGTTGAAGAAGGTGTAACAGTTTGGGTAAGTCCTTACAATAACCCTGAAATTGTTGTACATGGAAATATGTATGCATGGGGTACAGAGGCTCAACCAATCTTATTTACGCTATCTGAAAACCAGCCTAACTATTTTGATTATGGTAGAGTAAACTGGGGTGGTATAAATGGTGGTCAAGTTCCAGAAGGAGCAACACGTCCTGATCAAGAAATTGGAATGACTTACGTAACTATTCAATATGCAGGTGGTCCAATGAATGAAAATTCTGAAGCGGTAAGAGTAGGTAAATTAGAGCCGGGAGAGTTAGGATACTCTGTATTCTTTAACAACAACCAAGGTCAATTGTATATGGAAAATTGTACTGTAGAGCATTCTGGTGGAGATGCAGTATATGTTGAAAGAGGAAAGATTGCCTTATTCCATAATGCGGTAGCTTATGCTGGTACAACAGAAGATGAAGCATTTAACTTTAAACAAGGTACGATTGGAGATTGTGCGTTTAACCTTATGTATTCTGCAGCGACAAATGGTATTAAAATCAACAATTCAAAGCCGGTAGAAGATGACCAACAGACTAATGTCAACATGTACAATAATACGATGGCATATTGCGGTTGGAGAAGAGATGGTGAAAGAGGTGGCTCTATTAATATCGAGAAAGACGCAAGAGGTCGTATTTTAAATAACCTGATTGTTAACTCTAAATTTGGTACTAAGGTAGATCCATCTACTGATATTGTAGGAAACAATACATTGGTAAAAGGAAACTACTATTATGGTCATGTAGAAGGTGGACATGATAAGGGAAATGGCTACTTACCTCACCATGGTATTCAACCCTTTGAAGATGATCAGGACGATACTTCTGTTGGTCACGATACTTTCTGGAGAGTATTCCAAGGAACTTGTAATTTCTTTATTGATAGAGAAGTGAATGAATGGACAGATGAGCTGGATGATCCTCAGTTTGTACACTTCATTGATCAACCGCAAAATCCAGATGGTGATGCCACTAAAGAAATCAATTATAAAGATCTTGATTTAAGATTATCTTCTACTTCGCCAGGTGTAGACTACGGAACAGATAATATGCAGTTATTATCTTCTCAAGTAGTTACTGAAGTGGGAGGGAAGACCGTAACGAGACCAAATCTTTCTGCTACAGTAGGTGCATTTGGTTCTAACTAATTACCCTTTACTTAAATAACCCTAGCTTAAGCCCATGACAGTAATGTTGTGGGCTTTTTCTTTTTATCATATTCGAATAATGTTTTTTTATTGATTACATAAAACAATTTTAGGCCAAAAAGGATTGAGTTAATGGCAAAGATTTTATTTATCAGATTTAATCTTTAATTTAAAAAAGGAATCTCTACACCCAATTTAATGACTCTGACTAAAAAAATATTACTGATAACTATTGTTTCACTTTGCTCTCTTTTTCAAGCAGAAGCTCAATCTGTTGAACAAAAAAAGGATTATGATAATCAGTTCTTTTTTGGTAATAAATTAATTTGGGGTAATGAGAAATGGCGTTATTCTGGAGAACTTCAGGCTAGGTTTACAGGAGATATGCAACAATTTGATCGATATTTTATGGAAGGAGTTGCTACCTATCTTTTTTCCAAAAACTTTGAGATTGTACCCGACTTTAGATTTTCAGTTTTACCTAATGAAGTTGAGCTAAGGCCTGGACTAGGAATTATCTACAAAGTACTTGGTAAAAATAAAACAACTCAATTTGTACAACAAATTAAATGGCAGGGTGATTATAGTTGGGATATTGACTTCCAGAATGGGCTTAGGTATGTGTTGTTCTTCAATAAAGTTTTTCATGAAAAATATGTTGGTTCTATCGTTGGTGGTGCCTTCTACAGATGGAGTGAACAATTTAACGGTATACAGTTTCTCCGTTTTGGAGTTACAGGTGCTTACCTTATTGATGCAAAACATACCCTAAATTTGAGTTACTTTTATGGTGCTCTTCAATCTAATGACCAAACTTGGTCGAATGCAGGTACATTACTACTTCAATTGAATATCCGATTTAATAAGGAGTACAGATATGTACCAGCAAAGTATATAAACTTCTAAGTAATGACGAATAATATTCCCAAAATACGATTACCAGAAATTAATGCGAAATATTCAAGACCTAGAAAACAGAGTATACCTTTAGATGCTTCTAGTGTAAAAGAATTATTCGAAATGAATAGCTGTGAAATTTCAGAGGCTGAAGTGACTGATATATTAAATATTACAGAAGGGAATATATGTATTATAAAAGATATATTGGATCAAAAAAAAGCCGATAGCAATTTTAATATTCAATCTTACAAGGCCATCGGAGAGAGTCATCTGCTACCCTTATTAAATCAGTTGAGTATCAGAAATAAAAGGTACTTACTAAAGGTGTCTATCTTAGACGAATTCAACTTTTCCCTTTTTTCAAAGTGCTGTCTAGAGGACGATTATTCAGATAATAATTTCACCGAATTTGAGCAATTTATTGAAGAAATAGGAAGGAGTGGTCATTTTGTAAAACCCCAAGATGGGAACGATAATTTCAAGCTCACTGCTTATTTCAAAAAATATAGTGATATAGTAGTTAAAAAGGAGCTGACAAAATCAATCATTGATGATGTAAAGAATAAGGCATCATTGTATTACAAAGAATATAATCCTATTCAATCGATCCAACTTTTACTGGATATTAATAAAGTGGATGAGGCCGTAAATACTTTTGATGAATTAAGAGTTCAACTAATGAACAAGGGGAAATGGGAAGAATTGCAAACTGTATTCCATGCTTTTAGTAAGGTCAGTGAAAGTACATCATGTTTACCGTTAATAGCAACAGAACTTTGGTTGAGCCATTTTGATAGTAATCTGGTTAAAATGAAATCGCTATTGTCGACATTTTTAGAGCTTCTTCATAAGAACGATAATAAAGATAATTTTGATGTTTTTTTAGGTGAGTATCATATTCTTAGAGCCTTTGTAGCTTACAAGTTGGAAATAGATATGGCAATGGCACATAAACATGCACATCAAGCTATTCAACTCTTGGATAAATATAATGAGTACACCTTGGGTATAGCTTGGGTTTTCTATGCTGGAGCATTACAAGGCCTTGGAAAGAAAGAAGAGGCTAAACATGCCATTTATCATCAATTAGAGCTAGGATGCTCTCTATCCTTAAAAGTAAATTTATACATGACTCTTTGTTATATCTATTGGTTTGATGGGGAGTTAGATGATCTACTATTAATTGCTCATCAGTTGGAAAGAGTGAGTAAGAAGTCCAATAACTTGGAGGGACTGGCGAATGCTCATTATTTTCAAGGTATAGGCTATTATTATAAACATGATCTATATAATGCAGAATCACACCTTGAGATATTATGGGAAAACCGAGAAAATACCATTCTTTCTCATAGGTTTTATGGAGGTATTGCCTATGCTTTAAACCTGTTTGAGGATGGTCAGAAAGAACAGTGTAAAGTTCTTATTCAGGAAATGGAGGATGAGGCTTATGATCATGGAAGTTCCAATTATTTAAACTTAATCAAAGCTGTGAAATGTTACTTTAATTGGTTTATTGATGCTGATAGAAGTGCTGTGGAATGGTTTATTAAAAATAAGGACTTACCTGTTACTGCATTATCAAATTTTACATCATTACAACTTTTACAGGTTAAAGTTTTAGTGACAGATCAATATGAAGGTTCTTGGAACATTGCTATATCCATTTGTGATAATGCTTTATCACAACTAAAAGGTAATTTTAATCTCATCTTCAATGTGAGATTTAGTATTGTCAAAGCGCTAGCACTTTACCGATTAGGAAAAGTAGCAGAAGGTAAATCTGTAATAGAAAAGGTATTGAAAAATGTTCAAGGGATGAAATTGGAAAAAGCCTTTATGTTTTATGGAGCAGTGATGAGAGAATTTCTAAATCAGACAAAATTTACGGAGCACAAACTAAATGTATATGTAGAGTATATCTTAGAATTCTTATTAAAGCATGATCACCAATTGGATACTTCTTCTAGTAATATCAATGAAAATCATTTAACAAAAAGAGAAAGTGAAATTATTTTTCACCTTCAGAAAAATAGGTCATACAAAGAAGTTGGTATGGAGTTATTTATCTCTGAAAGTACAGTAAAACGACATATTGCAAATATCTTTAAGAAGAAAAAGGTAAACAATAAAAAAGATCTATTGTCACTCTATTCTAAAACATCCTAAATAATGAAAATTTCATTTTCGAACTCTGGTCTATTTGCTTTTTTTCTTCGTCCCATCAAATCGAATAGTTTAAAGACGCTGTTGATCATTCTGATCGTATGGCTACCGATTGTTGTAGGAGCTTTTTTAATGAAAGGTGAGCATACTACTCTCTCAATAGTCAATGATTTTGAGTTTCATATTCGCTTTCTAATACTTATTCCATTAGTCATTCTGATGGAGAAAAAAGTAGATCAGCCTTTTAATGATTTTTTAATCCAAACGAAGGGGATTATTCTTAAAGATGAAGCCAATAGATTTCAAAAAGTAATCAATAATATCGCTTACATCACAAAATATAATGTTGCAGAACTACTGTATTTCGCACTGTTCTATTCCTTGTTATTTTTATATTGGGAGGATGTAGTTACCTCTTCAAATAAGGAATACTTTTTTGATATTGGAACAAAAGATTTGAATAGTATAGGGTGGTATTATTTGCTTGTATCACTTCCTTTTTTTCAATTACTTATTTTCCGTTGGGTTTTTAGGTGGGTAATTTGGGTTTGGATGTTATATAGAGTAAGTACTTTGAAATTAAATATTGATCCCGTACATGCAGATGGAATGGGTGGACTAGAGTACATAAATCTTATTCCATTTTTATTTAGCTTCTTGTCATTCTTAATCTCTTCAATCATTGCCACTCATATGGGTTCTGATATTGTTTTTGGGGCTGAAAAGCTAAAAGCATTGTCTATTCAAATTATCTTCTTTACTATTTTCTTTCCTCTTTTAAATTACCTTCCACTTCTGTTTTTCGTTAGAAAAATGTTTAAGGCAAAGACTGAAGGAATTCTTATGTTTGGGCGTCTGATCAGAGAGCACAATACTGATTATTTTTCGAAATGGATATACAAACGAGATGATAAGGATACCTTGTTAGGCAGTGTAGACAATTCATCACTTGCTGATATTAATGGCAGTTATGCAATGAATCAGTCTCTGCGTTTATTTCCAATAAATTCCAACTTTTTCCTCATTACAGTCGTAGTTAGTGCTTTCCCTTATTTTCCATTATTACTTACTCAATACTCAATAATAGACCTGTTTAAACAGCTTGTGGTACATTTCATTTCTTAAAAGTTAAAAAAAGTTAACCAAATTCAAGGTGAATTACACCTTTTTTTACACCCTTGATATATTGCAATTTTATGTGTCAGTTTTGATATTTGTTTACACGACTATTTTCTACTGACTTTCGATGAAAAAAGCACTCTTTATATTAATTACAGCCTTTCTATCTTTCAATCTTTCTGCTCAAGACTATCAAGAGTTGGATTGGGATAACCTGTTACCTGAAAACATTAGTTTTGATGATCCCTTTAAAGATTTATCAAGGTCTCAGTTATTGGATTTGAAAGAAATAGCCTATCTCATCAATAAAAAGAAGGCTTCACCTGAAGACTTTCCTGAGGAGCACCAAGAAAAGCTACAACAAAAGGAGCAATCACTAAAGGAACAAGGTATTGATGCTCATTTCTTCCTTTCCAAAAGAGAAGAAATTAAGGAAAAACGACAGCAATTTGCAGAGGCTGTTGTAGAGGAACTTAACCATGAACAAGTTAAAATTCCTGGATTCTTATTACCCCTTAACTTCTCGGGACTTGAAGTGACAGAGTTTTTATTAGTTCCTTGGGTTGGTGCTTGTATACATACACCTCCACCAAATAAGAATCAGATCATTTATATCAAATTCGATAAAGGATATGAAGTAACCTCTCGATTTGAATCGGTCTGGATAACCGGAGAAATGACAACTCAAAGTGTATCAAAAGAACTTTATTTAGTGGATGGGAAAAGTGAGATTTTCACAGGTTACTCCATTCATGCAAACCAAATTTTATCATACGTAAAATAATAGCAAAATGAGAAAACTCTATCTAACTATATCTCTACTCTTTATGAGTGTGCTCTTAGTAGTGGCGCAAGCAAAGAAAGAGACAACACATATTCTTATTCAAAATGTGAAGGTATGGGATGGTAAAGGCAAAGAAATTGTCGATGCTGATGTCCTTATTGAAAATAACTTGATTAAGGAAGTAAAAAAGGGAATTAAAAAACCAAAAGGTGCTACAGTCATCGATGGAAAAGGATATACTTTAACACCCGGTTTGATCGACATGCATACACATATTATGCTTAATGGCCCCAAAGCTTTTTATACAGGGCAAGGCGATTATGATATGTTTGCTGTAGGTGCATGGGCGTACAGAGATATGAACCTTTTATTGGATCAAGGCTTTACTTCAATTAGAGATATTGCTGGTAATTCATTAGGTATTGCCAAAGCGAAGAAAAATAAATTGATGCAAGGTCCAAGAATTTGGTCTTCGGGTCCTGCGTTTAGTTCTACAGGTGGACATGGTGATGCTGGTTTATGGAACCAAATGCCGGATGAAGACAACCAACCAAATAAAACAATGAACTTGGCTGTTGCAGATGGTATACCTGATATTATCAAATTCGCGAGATGGAACTTTAGACACGGTGCTGCCTATGCTAAAATTATGGCTTCTGGTGGTGTTGCTTCTGAGTTTGATCCATTAGAGATTACTGAATATACAGAGGAAGAAATGCGAGAAATCGTAAAGATATGTGAGGACAATAAAACATATGCTACTATACATGCTTACCATGATGATGCTATTAATAGAGCATTAGATGCGGGTGTAAAGTGTGTAGAACATGGCTTCTTGATGTCTGAGAAAACAGTAAAAAGACTTGCTAACGAAAATATTGTTCTTTCTCTTCAGGGGTATGTAAGTACCGTCCAATTTGCTCAAGCATCACAAATTCCTTGGTTCTCTCCTGAACAAGTTAGAAAAGCAACGCAAGTAAATGAAGGGGCGAAACAAATGATTGAGTGGGTGAAAAAATACAATGTGTTTGTAGTGAGTGGTTCTGATATGTTTGCAGAGAATACTCCAAATGCTAAAATGAACATTACAGTCGAAAAGAACTTTGGTTGGGAACCATGGGAAATCTTACAACACAACACATATAATGCAGGAAAGGTATTAGCCATGTCTGGCCCGGCGAGAAACCCTTACAGAGAAGGTCCTATTGGGGTAATTGAGGTAGGTGCCTATGCGGATATTCTAATTTGGGAAAAAAGCCCTCTTGAAGATATTGAAAATGTAATGCCTAATGATAACATCAAATTGATGGTTCAGGACGGCGATGTATTAAAAAATACTTTATAGTCAATTCATAAAGCAGTGAGGTAAGTTATAGATATGACTTACTTCACTGCTTTTTGCTTTATAGTGAACCAAAAATTGAATGGAATCAGTTATTCATCTTTCAGATATAAGTTTTAATTGGAAGGATAATACTACACCTCTTTTCAATATTCCATCACTCACAATTCAAAAAGGGGAAAAGGTTTTATTGCAAGGGAGAAGTGGTAGTGGTAAGTCGACCTTTCTTCATTTAATTGGAGGTTTTTTGTCTTCAAATAAAGGAAAAGTATCCATTCTAGACCATGACCTTTCTGTATTTAGTCCTGCTGAAAAAGATCAATTTAGAGCAGATCATGTTGGCTATATTTTTCAGCAATTTAATTTAATTCCTTATCTATCGGTGATTGAAAATGTGGTATTACCGTTGCGCTTTTCTACCATTAGAAAATCTAAAGTAAGGAAAGAGGTGAATACAGAAGCCGAAAAACTATTATTGAAATTAGGAATTACTGTGAATTTACATGGTAGTGAAATCAATACATTAAGTGTAGGACAACAACAAAGAGTAGCAGCAGCAAGGGCTTTTATTGGTCATCCAGAAATTATACTGGCAGATGAACCTACTTCAGCCTTAGACAGCTATTCTAAAGCTCAATTTATGGATGTTTTACTTCAATTATGTAAGGAGAATAATGCTACATTAATTATGGTTAGCCATGATGAGACCCTGACATCTTATTTTGATCAAATTCTTCCAATTTCTACATTCAATTCTACTTCTGAAGCTCTTGAAAACAATCATTTACCTTTCATATAAAAGTATCAAGTACCGTAGATATACGTTCTTACTCAGTGTTCTTTCAATCGCTGTGAGTATCACTTTATTGCTGAGTGTATTGAAGTTAAAGCATCAGGTAAGGGAAAGTTTTGTAGATGGTATACAAGGTATAGATTTGATTGTTGGGGCTAGAAACAGTGAAATTTCCTTATTACTTTACAGTATCTATCATATTGGGTCACCGAATAATAATGTAAGTGAGCAATATTATCAGAAGCTAAAATCAAATAAAAATACTCGATGGATCGCTCCTTTTTCTATGGGTGATTCTCACAAAGGTTTTCCAGTTATTGGTACTACTTATTCGTATTTCAATCAATTAGAAAAGCCTGATATGGTGATATCAGATGATTTAAAAAGTAACCATATCATCATAGGGGCTAAAGTAGCGAATGAGCTAGGATATAAAATAGGAGACCAATTAATATTATCTCATGGGAATGGAGAACATAGTTTTATTGACCATGAGCATATTCATTTTAGAGTGTCCAAGATTCTTCCTTTACAAGGGACACATCTCGATAAATCATTATTTATTGGTATTGAACAAATGGGAGAGATGCATCAGCAGTTTCACTCGCAAGTGTTTGATCCTTTTGATGATACATCTATTGACCAAAAGAAATCTTACAGCGGATTAATTTTGAGTGTAAAGGAGAAGAATGGTTTACTTGGATTACAAAGAACGATCAATGATGATAAAGTCGAAGCACTAACGGCCATCTTACCGGCAGTAACAGTTTTAGAACTTTTTGAATTTATTGCTCCAATTGAGAAGGCATTAATAATGATCTCAATAATTGTATTTATTGTAGCTGTAATTGGTTTAATGACCACAGTATTGACCAGTTTAAATGAAAGAAAAAAGGAGATGGCTATTCTTCGTTCTCTGGGTGCAAGTCATATTCAGATTTTCTTCTTGATCGTTGTTGAAACTTGTGGTATCACTCTAATTGGTGAAGTATTAGGCATTGTGATTTATCAATGTTCAATTTTAGTGTTATCGCCATATATAACATTAAAAACAGGAATCACTTTAACACATCATTTTGAGTGGATTGAAATAATATCACTGCTCTTACTCTTTTTAACTAGTATTATATTCGGATTTATTCCGGCATATCAAAATTATAAAAACTCACTTCATAAAAATTTGATTATTGCTTATTAAATCATCAACTATATGAAAAAAGCTATACTCTCAATCTTATTTCTTCTGAACTGTATTGTTGTATACTCACAAGAAGAAAAAACGGAAGGTTACCAGAATGAAGACCAAATGGGTGGTCCAAAATCTATTGGTAGTCAACTAGAAGAAAATAACAATAAGTACACTTTTGAGTACCGCTACCCCATTAAAGTAATGAAGGGGTGGTACGATCTTAAGCAAAAAATTAATGACAATTACGGTATTCAATTCGGAGTGAATTATACTAGTTTATATGTTCATTCTACTGAGACGATTACTTCAGATAATAATCCAAATGCGGCAAGTGGAATTTTAGATATACAAGCCGGGTGGACTTTCCTAAACCGTAAAAAAGGAAAAAACACGGGTACGCTTTATTTTAAAATTGACTCTCGACATAACTACAATGGAAGAGATGCTACTTCACCTATGTTTCATGGTATTTTTGAATCAGGCTATTATGGTTTGCCAGGTGTAGGTTACAATGACTATACAATTCGTATGAGAGAATTGAACTGGCAACAGAACCTATTTGATAACAAACTCATCTTTGTGGTTGGTAAAGTAGATGTTACCAATTATTTCAATTTCCATGGATTAGTTGTTCCATGGCAACACTTTATCGGTTATGGTTCTTCTGTATCAGGTACAGTGAATTGGGCTGATCCAGGTTTGGGTGGAGTATTTTCTTATCGTCCAACGGAGTCTTTCTATATTATGGCCGGGATTACAGATGTAAGAGGAGAGTTGTATGAAGATGGGAAATTTCTAGATTTTGGAAATTATTTCTCGGATGGAAGGTTTGAATACCTAGTAGAAGTGGGATACGTACCGACGTTTGCAGAACGTTATTTCAAGAAAATTTCTGTGACCGCATGGTTATCTGATAGTTACACAACAACGACAGGAAGTGCAATTGGTCAAGGTCAAGGTATTGCTTTTTCTTCTCATTGGTTCTTCAAAGATCGATTCGCACCGTATGTCCGTTTTGGATTCTCTAATGGGGTAGGTGAAAATGCTTTTTACAAAAAGGATGTTCAAATTGGTCATGGACTACGCTTTAGAAACTATGACCTGTTAGGGACATCTGTAAGTTGGAATCAGCCAAATGTTGATGGTGCAAAAGACCAGTATACTGCAGAGGTATTCTATCGTTTTAATCTTACCGCCCACTTTGAAGTAACTCCAAGTGCTCAATTTGTTCAGAACCCAACTTTCAACCCAGAAGCTAATAACCTCTTTTACTTTGGTATTCGAGGTAGAATAACCCTATAATATAACTTTCATGAAATACTACACTACACTCTTTCTAGCATTTTTCTCTTGTTCGTTATTTGCCCAAGAATCTGATAATCTTTCTACTCCCAATACAACGTTTAAGTTTGGTGGGTATGTGAAAGCTGATTTTTTATTTACGAACTTTCATAATGGTGAGCTACCAAGAACAAGTCCAATGCGAGACATTCATTTTCCTGCGCAAATACCCGTTGGAGAAGAAGACTCGTTTAAGGATACCGACTTTCATGTCAAAGAATCAAGATTTAATTTTGATGTAAAAACTACCAAGTTAGGGAAAGAAATCCATGGTTTTCTTGAATTGGATTTTATGCTTTCAGGTCAAGGAAATGAAAATGTATCGAATTCATATGCGCCGAGATTAAGACACTTTTACTTTGAATGGGATCGTATGTTATTTGGGCAAACTTGGACCAACTTTATGGTAGTAGTGATCCCTAATGATTTGGACTTTTCTGGAGCACCTGAAGGAATTGTTTTTGTGAGACAGCCTCAGATAAGATATAAATACAAGACATGGTCGTTCTCAATAGAAAACCCAAATACAACAATCACAACAAACGATGTGACCAATATCGCAACAGCCAATAGCTATATTCCAGATATTACTGCAAAAAAGAAATTTCCATTGAAAAAAGGATTTGTTTCTGTTGCTGGAATAGTAAGGACTTTATTTAGCTCACAGCCCGAAGATTATAAGAGTTTTGGTTTTGGAATCACTTCTGGTGGCTTAATAAAGGTAGGAGAAAAAGGGGATGATTTTCGTTTTATGGCGACTTATGGAAATGGCTTGGGTAGATATATTGCATTAGGTTTTTTAAGTGCTGGATATGACAACGATACATCTCTGGAAAATATTTCTTCTATCAATGGTTATGTTGCTTATAATCACTACTGGTCTAAAGTCTTAAGTTCATCTTTTAATGTTTCTGGACTTACGTCAGATAATCCTTCAAATATCAACCCACAAGCCAATAAAGTAGCGTATAGTGCATCCGTCAACTTAAAATATGAACCGATAAAAGAAATGCTTTTAGGTATAGAGTTTAATTATGGATATAGAGAATTGGTGGATAATACATCAGGAGCATTTTCGAGAATACAATTAGCCGCTAGGTATAAGTTCGGTTACCATAATTCTGAAACATCAGAGAAATATATAAAGTAATACAATTATGACTAATAGAAAACTACTCTTACTAATACTATACACTTTTTCACTTTCCTTATTTTCTTTTAGTACTGTTAAAGCACAAGGGTTTGATTCTACACAAATAGGAAAAGAGTATCCTTATATATTACCTATTTTGGGAAAGAAGGCGTATACAAAAGGATATAAACTACCCAAACCTTTTGGTATTATGGCCAATTCGATTTTTACAAAACAAAATATTGTTCTTGAAAACTTCGCAATGGACTTCGTTTCATTAGGAGAAGAGCCGGAATTGGTAGATCTTAGTAGTATTATTGATTTTGGTACATCAAAAGTGAAGGTACTTACGGCAAACGCTAGAATTGATGCTTGGATCTTACCATTTTTAAGTGTGGGTGGATATTACGGACGCTTTAAAAGTGAAACAACTATTGCTCTTGAAAAACCTTTAAAACTAAATGCACAATCCAATAGTGATGGAGCTTATTGGGGCTTTAACTTCTTAGTAGTTGCTCCGCTTGGGCCTATTAATTTAGGAGTGGATTACAGTTGGTCTTGGTCGGATAACAATCTATTAGATAAACCTGTACTAGTGAATGTTGCTGGGATTAGAGCCATTAAAAATTGGCCTATACGCAATAAACCAGATATGTTTATTGGCGCTTGGGTAGGAGCACAGTTTCAGTTTCTAGATGCAAAAACATCAGGACAGGTAAGGTTGGGAGATGTAATAGATATCGATGGAGGAGCAAGACAGGATTTAGAGGATTGGTATCAAGCCATTGAAGACCCTAGTAGTTTACATGACTACCTTTACAATAAAATTGATGAAAGTTTGGATGATGTTGAAAATACTACCGTCTATTATGAGTTCGACAAAAGGTTAGAAAAAAATTGGAACCTTGTTGTTGGTGGACAATGGCAGATTAATAGAGAATGGCAAATTCGTACGGAAGCAGGCTTTTTACCAGGTAAGTACCAAATAATGCTCTCAGGTAATTATAGATTTGGTTTTTAAATATAAATTAGATGATCTCAACTTTTCGCAAGTTCTTTCTTATTAGCATTTTATTGACAGCCAGTGTAACTGTTAGTTATGGTCAGGCGGCTATCTTGGTTTTAATTTTTGGAGATAAAGTAGCTTCTGAAAATTTTCACCTCAGTTTGGATGTGGGGGCAAATACTTCTTTTTATGAGAATGCTCCCGGTGATACTCAAATTGGTTGGAACTTTGGTCTGGGGACACATACTAAAATCTCGGATAAGTTTCAGTTAGTTGGTGAGTTTAAAATGGTGAGTGACCGTAGTAGAAGAAATACTCCTCGTATTTTACCTGTTCCTGATTTTGCGGATACACTGATTTCTAAAAGCTCTACCTCATGGGATGTAAGATACTTTGATATTCCAATATTAGTACGCTATTCTTTATCGGATAGTTGGCACTTGAGTACAGGCCCCCAATTTTCATTTAAAGCCAAAGCAACAGAAATAACAGAGCTAGATCTTACGAATGGCAATGAAGCGACAATCAATCAAAATATTAAAGATTCATTCCGTTCAGTGAATTATAATTGGGCTTTTGAGGTAGTAAAAAGTTTTGGAAAAGTAAGAGAAGGAAAGGGTTTAGATGTAAGGCTACGATATGTTTTGGGTATGTCCAATGTATTTAGTGACCAAGTCTCGTTAACATCAAGAGTAGATGTTTTACAATTTATCGTTACCATTCCTTTTATAGAAACAAACCCACAAAACTAAAACAGACTTTTAATGTACATCAGACTTGTTTTAATACTTTCGTAAGTATCCTGAGAATAATCTTGTTCAATAAAGTAGCGACTTACTTTTTGCCTTTCAGCTTCTTGGAGTATTGTTGGGAAATCAATAATCCCTTTTCCAAGAGGTACATATTGATCTTGCGGCATTTTTTGGTCATCATATCTTTTTTCATGAAAAGAATGAATATCCTTTAGATGAATAGAAGAGACTCTATGCTCTAAATTCTTCAACATTTGTATCGGATGGATACCTGCAGCTTTTAACCAAAAGACATCTATTTCAAACTTAACTAATTCATTTTCTAAACGATCTATTAAAATTTGAAAAGGTGTAGTATGGTTATCTTCTATAAATTCAAAGGCATGGTGATGATAGGATAATGTGATGTTTGCTTCTTTACATTTTTCACCCATTTGATTGAGTGCGTCTGCCCACTTCTTAAAATCATCGATGGATCTTTCTTCTTCAAGTAAGTATCCTAAGGTAAGGTGATTGATACCTAATTGGTAGGCAAAATCGATAAGTGCATCAATAGTTTCTATTCCTTTGATTTTATGGATTCCTCTTTTATTTGCCAACGCCCAATTGTTGGTAAGATACGGCCATTGAAAGAACGAACTTTTTATTTCTAGACCAATGTTTGAAGTGTATTCTTGTAGGGAGGCAACCTGTTGTAAGTGCATACCTTCGAATCTTCTATAACCCAATTCATATAATTTCTGTAAACAGCATTCTGGATTTTTTTCTAATTCATGACGAACAGTCCATAATTGAAGGCCAATTTTATCTAATATTGATGTATCTAATTTCATTACAGAAAAGGAATGTTTTATAGAAGTTTTAAGAGAGGAAGTCTTATATTTTTGACTAACAACAAACGTAATTATCCTGTATTAGAATTACTATCAATTTTAAGCGATGAAGTATAAATGATGTAGCATTGAATAATAAGAGAAGAGGATATCTATTCATTCAAGGGTTGAACATGATTAGATATCCTCTATTTATATTTTATATAGACAGTTGGCTTAAAAAGGTATTATAGTTTTGAAGTTCTTTAGGAACATCTGCATTTTTTTCCATGTCATAGAAATGATGAGTATCGATTAGTTCCATGCCTGTAAACGCATTCATTCTGTGGAATCCAAACATAACACCTTCATCTACGCTTTTTTGTTGGAAAAACTCATTTTCCATAGTAAATGCGGTATGTGGTGCATTCCAGCTTGTAGTCAATATATATTTTTTTCCATGAAGTTGTCCACCAGTACCATAATTGATTTCGGGATTTTTACGGCTTCTTCCATCATGTTTGTAGATACCATTCTGATGACCTGCTGTAAATACTTGATCGATATATTCTTTAAAACCGTTCGGTACTTGGAACCACCAGATGGGCACATGATAAACAACTACATCTGCCCATTTAAAGTTTTCTACTTCCGCGTCTGGGTCATATGCATCACCAATTTGAGTTGTTCTGACTTGGTATTCTTCTTTCGAAGAAAAGTACTCACTTGTAAATTCTGATAATGTTTTATTAAACTTTCCTCCTGAATGTGCGAATGGGTGTGCTGCGTTGATAATAAATATGTTTTTCATCTTCTTTTTGTTTTTATTTATTACAAAAGTATAAGCTGTTTTAGTATCATAAAAATAATACATTTTATACCTTTGTATTAAAATATTAATAGATGGTGAAATGGTAAATTTAGAATGGTATAGAACCTTTAAAGAGGTTTATGAAAATGGCACACTAACAAAAGCAGCCAATGCATTATATTCTTCTCAACCAGGTGTAAGTGTACACCTCAATGCATTGGAAGCTTATATAGGAAAAAAACTATTTGAAAGGACTTCCAGAAAAATGATTCCTACAGAAGAGGGTAAGTTTCTCTATGAATATATTATTGCATCTATTGAAAAATTAGAAAAAGCGGAACAACACTTTAGAAGGACTACACAAGAAAGAAAACCATCGCTACATATTGGGATGTGTTCAGAGATGTTTCAACTGATTTTAGAAGATGAAGTACCTCATTTTCAGTTTGACCTTATTGCTAAGTTTGGAAGCCATATAGACCTTATTAAAGATTTGAATAATGGCTTATTAGATTTAGTGATTACTCCAAAAACTCCTGATATTAAAAACAGTACCATTAAATATACTCCATTTTCGAAAGAAAGAATCGTGATGATTGCCGGTAATAAAGTAGATACGGATGCAATCTCAAAGCTAATTCAAGATAAAAAATGGAAAGAACTGGATACCGCTTTACAAGAAAATACTTGGTATAGTGCGTCTAATGAAATGGAACATTTTAGACGTTTTTGGTTTGAGAATTTAAATAAAAAACCAGGTTTTAAACCCAATTTTATTCTACCAAATATCACATCTATTATACGATGTTTGTATCATGCTGAAGGCTTGGCTTTAGTCCCTGACTTTTTATGTAAGCAAGCGATTGCAGATAAAAAAATCAAACTGGTTTGGGAAGGCAAGGTTAGTACTGATAACACTTTATATTTTGCCTCAAGATCAAATTTAAAATCAAAAGAGGAGCTCAATATTATAGAGGATATTTTTGTCAATAAATTCAATGAAATTGCTTCTATTGAGTATCACAAGTAACATTTTAACAGATTATAAACCTTAACAAACTTCAGATGTTATCTCAGTTTTACTATTGTATGAATAATTGATATTCTGCTTCAAAATTTCACAAAAGATCTATTGATTTGCCGGCATATTCAATTAGATCAAACCAATGAAGAGACTATCTAACAAATTAAACTTTTTCGTTCTTTTAAGCATTTTGTGTAATTATAGTATTGCACAGACTCCAGAAGAAAACCCAAAATTAATTGTAGGCATCGTCGTCGACCAAATGCGCTATGATTATATTTCTAGATACTGGTCCAAATATTCCGACGGAGGCTTTAAGAGATTATTCAACGAGGGTTTTTCTACATCAAACGGATACTTTAATTATGCGCCGACCAAAACAGGGCCAGGGCATGCTTCCATCTATACAGGTACTACACCTGCTTACCATGGTATTGTAGCCAATGAATATTATAGCAGAGATGAGCAGAAAGAAGTGTATTGTGCCGATGATGAAAATGAAAATACAATAGGCGCCGATACACAAGATGGAAAGATGTCTCCTCGCAGATTAATGGCAACTACTTGGACAGATGAACTGAAATTGGCGACCAATCAGCAATCGAAAATTATATCCATCAGTATGAAAAATAGAGGAGCAGTATTTCCTGCTGGCCACTTGGCTGATGGTGCTTTCTGGTTGGATGATAGCACAGGCAATTGGATCTCAAGTTCTTTCTATATGGATAAATTACCACAATGGGTGGCCGAAGAGAACGAAGGTAAAAGGAGAATTGATGAATTTGCGGCCATGAAATGGGAAACATTACTTCCTATGGATGCCTATACAGAAAGTATAAGTGATGACAATAACTACGAGAAGTTATTTCCGGGTGAAAAAACATCTACTTTCCCTCATGATCTTAAGAAGATTATTAAAGCAGCTAAGAAAAACAAGTTTGGGTATGTAAAGAAGAGCCCTTACGGAAATACCCTAACAACTGAACTAGCATTAAAAGCTATTGAAGTAGAAAATTTAGGAAGAAACTCATCGACAGATGCCCTTTTATTGAGCTACTCATCAACAGATAAGATTGGCCATATGTTCGCTCCAGCTTCTATCGAAGTGGAAGATACCTATCTTCGATTAGACCTTGAATTAAAGGAATTATTCGAAACTTTGGATAAGAAAATAGGAATGGAAAATGTTGTAATTTTCTTAACCGCAGACCATGGTGGATCACATAATCCACAATATTTAAAGGACCTAAAATTACCTTCAGACTTTTATGATGAAGAAGCAATTTTAGCAGAAGTAGAAAATGAGCTAAGTAAGACCTATGGGGCAGGGAAATGGATTGTTTATGGAGGTGTTTCTGAAATCTATCTAAATAGACCGTTGATTAAACAAAAGGGATTACAGCTGATTGAAGTACAAACGAAAGTTGCTGATTTGATGCTTTCCCATTCTTGTTTTAGGGACGTTTTAATTGGTGAGAATTTAAGGTTAAATGAGTATCAAAAAGGGTATACTGCTTTATACGATAATAGCTATAACGTAAGGAACTCACCAGATGTGATTGGTGTATTTGCAGGGAATTATTATGATAAACATAGCAAAAAAGGAACTGGACATAGTACTGCCTTTACGTATGATACTCATATTCCTATCATGATGATGGGCTGGAAAATCCCTCATAAAGTGTCTGATCAAAAAGTATATATCACAGATATTGCTCCAACTATTTGTTCTTTCTTACACATCAATCCACCATCAGCTTGTTACTATAATCCCATTCAAGGGATATTAAAATAAAACAAAATAGAGTATTTATATCTTGAACATTAAAAAAGGCCAACCAATTTGGGAGGCCTTTTTTCATCTACCGTCATGTAATCTGTATTTCTATTTAGTTGTAAAGTTCACCGGTGGCTCTAATTAAATTAGAACGTTTTACCATATGGTTCACTTTTGCGTTAATGTAAGCGACATAAGCCGCCTGCCAATTAATCTGAGCATTGATCACCTCAATAATAGGGGCTAACCCGTCTTGATATCGATCTGTAATCAAATGCAAGTTTTCATTGGCGTTGGATAAAGAATTCTCAGTAAGTATCACACGTTTAGTTGATTCATCCAATAGGTATTGTGCTTCACTGATATCCAAAACAATCTGATCCGTAACTTTTTCTTTTTGTAGAACTGCAATATTTGTCTGAATAGTTTTTGCTGCTATTTCTCTTTTCTTCTTCCCACCATGATATATCGGCATGGCAAAACCAATTCCTGCATAATAGTTTCCTTCGGCACCTCTTCCAAATTGAGGTGATGGAGCACCATACAATCCTTTAGCATATACATGTAATGAGCCTTTGTATTTAGAGGCAGTAAGGTCTTTTAGGGCTTGCGAAGCTCTAACTTCAGCTTCTGCTTGTTTTAATTCCCCTCTTTGTGTTAATCCTCTTTCTACTACATTATTGGTGTTGAATACAAAATTTTCAAACTTTACACTATCTTGAATAGCTGTTGGAATATTGACATCAACACCCATCAATCTGTTTAATTCCATAATAGAAACCTTCAGTTCGTTTTCTGCTTGTAAGACCTGTAAATCAGCATCGTTGAGCTTCACCTGAGCCATTAATAGATCATTTTTGCTGACAATCTCAGCGTCATATTTATTCTTGGCCACTTCTACTAATTTTTCTACTGAAACCTTATACTCTTGAGCTAAAGCAAGAAACTCCTTTCGACCTACAGATTGCCAATAATGTTGATCAGCATAATGTACCAATTCATTTCCTGTTAGGTTTTCGACTGCCAGCTGGATATCTTTTTTCGATTCTTGAAGTCTTACATTTGACTTCACTCTACCACCATTATATATATCCTGTCTGATAGTAACATTGGCATTGTAGTTATGATGAATAGGAAGCCATTCATCTGCGGGAGCACCCACAGGCTTTAGGTTTGTGGGATCAAAAGGTCTGCCTGTATAATTGTATTTTACACCAGCATCAATTCTAGGACCTTTATCGGATTCGGCCGCCTTGATATTAGCATCTGCAGCTTGTACACCTAATTGGGCAGAGCGAATATCTTGATTGTATTCCACTACCTTTTCTCTATATTTTTTGATATCCATGATGTCTTGAGCTACCGCCCCCTGAAGGGCGATAACTAATATGGAAAAACATGCAACTAATTGTTTCATTACAGTTGAGGCTTTTTAAGATTAAAGAAAATAGCGTAAAGTATTGGTAAGACGATAAGGGTTGCAATTGTAGCAGCAAAGAGTCCACCCATAATCGCTGCCGCCATACCACCAAATAATGGATCTTTGATAATTGGAGCCATTCCAAGAATTGTGGTCGCAGCGGCCATGGCTACAGGTATCGTTCTTGACAATGCAGACATGATCAAGGCATCGTATTCACCTAAACCATTATTCATTTCTATTTCAATCTGCTCTACCAAGACAATGGCATTTTTGATCACCATCCCTACTAATCCTAGTAAGCCTAGAATTGCCATAAATCCGATGGTCTGACCAAAAACTTTCATACCCAAGATGATACCAACCCAAATGAGTGGGAGAATTCCAAGAATTACCAATGGCTTTCTATACCCTTTAAATAGAACCAATAACACAGCGACCATAAGTACTGCTGCAATAGGTAATGGAGCAGAAATGGCCTCATTAGATTGTGTCTGATAGCGTTTTAGTCCATCCCAAAACAGGGTATACCCTTCTGGTAATTCCATACTTTCAATAAGAGGAACTACTGCTTCTTCTACTTCTGGCGATTCAAAACCAAATTCTACATCACATTGTGCTGCAATCATTCGTTGACGATTGAATCTCCATAACCATGCTTCTTCGAAACCGACCTCATAATGATCAATGATTTGATCCATTTGGATCGTTTTTCCTTCTTCAGAAATAACAGGGATGGCACCAAGGTTATTATTGTCATACGATTTTCTTGAGACATCTTTTACAAGTATGGGCATACGTTTATCTCTTTCTCTGTAAACGCCTACATTTATGCCTTCTCTCATCATACGAGTTGCTGTAGCAATATTACCTTTTGAGATGCCTGCTCTCCTTGCTTTTTCTTCAGAGTAAATGGGTTTCCAGAAAGGTGTTTTTTCTCTCCAATTGTCTCTGACATTTTGAGTTGTACTAACAGATCTCATTCTTCTCTTTGCCTCTTCTACAAGTTCTCTTAAAACTTCTGGGTCAGGGCCTAAGAAACAAGCTTCCAAATCTGCTCTTGGAGTGGGAGCCGCTTTAAACTGTTGGAAGATAGTCATTGCATGAGGCAAGTGTTCTGCACTATACTTTTTTGCTTTATCAAGTACTTCCTTTACTTTTTCAGCATCATGTACTTCGATCAAGAAAGAAGCTAGGTTTTTAGCATTCGACCATGAAACAGAAGCTAAATAATACCTTGGGGGAGTACTTCCAATAGTGATGGATACATTTTTCACTTCCTCTTGTTCCAACAACCAATTTTCTAATTGTTTACTGTCTTCATAAGTGAAGTTGATAGGTGCATCATTTGGAAGCCAGTAATCTACTTTAAATAATGGTTTTTCTACAAAAGGGAAGAAGCTTTGTTTCACTGAGTTTCCCCATAAAGTAAAGAGTACAAAAATACCTATCACACCACTTAAACTCCACCATCTTTTTTCGATTAATTTCTCTATGACTTTTTTATACGCTCTAAAAAATTTGTTGTCGTAAGGGTCAGCGGTTGTTTTCGGTGCCTTCAACATAAAATCACCATAGACGACCGTTTGTGTTAAAGCGAATACCCAACTTAGTAATAACGAAATGGACAGTACGTAAAATAAAGGCTGGATTGTTTCTGCGGTATCATCTGTTGCCATAGCTAATGGTAAGAAGGAGAAGATAGCAATAAATGTAGCGCCAAATAGTCCCCATTGAGGAACAGAGGCTCCATTGACTAAAGCTTCTTTTTTGCTAACCCCTCGTTTCATGGCATTGATCGCGTTGTCGGCCACTACAATTGCATTATCCACCAACATACCCATTGCAATAATAATTGCAGCAAGTGTTGTTCTATTTAGTGTGAGACCAATTTGATCCATGAAAACGAGGGTGGTAACAATCGCAAAAACTAAACTTGTACCAATTAGTAAGCTAGGTCTTACCCCCATGGCAAATACAAGAATTAATACAACGATGATTACTGACATCACTAAGTTGTCGATGAAATCCATATTAGCATTTTCGGCTACTTCATTCTCATGGTAAAGACCAACAAGTTCTAAACCTACAGGAATTGTAGCTTGTAATGCAGTAAGTTTTTCTTCTACAGCATGACCCGTTTCAACGATGTTTAAACCAGATTCATTTGCAATGGCAATACCAATAGCAGGTTTCCCGTTTACTCTCATCAAAACCTCTGCAGGGTCTTGGAATCCTTTAGAAACTTTTGCGATATCACTTAGTCTAAATTCTAATGACTTACCTTTTACTATCAGGTTTTTAATATCTTCTAAAGATTGAAAACCATTTGTCGCATCTACTTTTACGGCACTTCTTCCAACGTTGAAAGTACCTCCATCAACTACCTTATTGTGTTTTCTGATGGTATTAAAAACCTCTTGAGGACTGATTCCTAAATTAGAAAGTTTACTTTGATCGATCTCAACGTCAATAACAGGTTGTTGTTCACCGTATAAATCAATTTTTGATACTCCTTTTATAGGCTTTAGACTTTTTTGAATGTATATGGCATAATCTCTAAGTGTAGTTGCATCAATACCATCTTCTGCGGTTAAGGCATAATACATTCCTAATACATCACCGAAATTATCATTGATATTAGGCACACCTGCACCTTCTGGCAATTGTATTTCGGCATCTCTAACTCTTCTTCTAATTTCATCCCATTTTTGTTGTAGTTGGTCAGGATTGTAATTAGGAACAATTTCTACATCAATCTGAGAGAGCCCGTTTCTGGATTCAGATTTTATCTGCTTTAAATGACCTACCTTTTGAAGTTCTTTTTCTATAACTTCAGTTACTAATTCTTCTACTTCCCATTGGGTTGCTCCAGGAAACTCTGTTGTGATAATAACTTGTTTTATAGTAAAAGGAGCATCTTCTTGTTTACCAAGTTTGAAGAAAGAACTAATGCCTGCCACTAATAGAATTACAAGAAAAAAGTGAATGACTTTTTTATTTTCTATGGCATATTTAGAAATACTCATGATCTTATTGTTTTGCTATTTTTGAAGTCGTTGGATTGAAGTCGAGGACACGCACCTTTTGTCCATTTTGAAGAAGATTGCCACCGTATTCTACAATCTGTTCGCCGTTTTGTAATCCACCTAAAACTTGAATCTGATTAGTACCCGATAAAGCTCCTATTTGAATATCCTTGGTCTTCACTGTATGCGATGTTTTATCATAAGTCATCACTACATTTTTATTTTTTGATTGAACGATTGAATGGATTGGGATTAAAAAAATATTCTCTTTTACAGAGTAATCATTAAAGTGCATATCTACTTTACAGCTCATTCCAGCACCAATTGGGAAGTCATTCTTGATCTTTTGTAAATCAGTTAAATACAAATAAACAGGGAATCCAGATGCACCTTCCGCTTTTGCTCCGACTTCTTTAATTACGGCCTTGAAAGTTGTATTTGGATAAGCATTTACGCGAACATCAAAAGACTCAACCTGATCTATATACCTTACAAAACTTTCTGGAATGTAGAATTTTACTTCAGTATCTGAGAAGTCTAGAAGGCTTGCAATACCTTGTTTTGCTCTCACTTCCTGAAAATTTTCTACCATTTTTTCAGATACCACAGCATCAAAAGGAGAGTAAATCTTAGTGTCTTTTAGTGCATTTTGGGCATCCTCATAATTGGATTGAGCAATCAGGAAAGCAGCTAATTTTTGATCATATTCATTTTGTGGAATGGATTGCTTTTTTAATAACCCTTCATATCTATTTTTTTCGGCTTCAGCTTGAATATATTTTGCTTTCTTCGCCTGTAGTTCCACAATAAAATCTCTATCATCTATTTCAGCAATCAGTTGACCTTTTTTGATTTTTTGGCCTACTTCAGCATTTAGTTTTACCAATGGTCCTCCAACCCTAAAGGAAAGAATTGAGGCTTTGGTTTCTTTTGTTATAGCAGGGAATGTCTTATCAACAGAAGCATTATTGGATTGTACGGTTAATAGTTTAACTGGACGAATGACTTCCTTTTTTGTTTGTTCTTCTTCACTACATCCTATTAAAAATAGGAGCGGTAAGAAGTATTTGAAGATAGATGATTTTTTGTTCATGATGTTTCTTAAAACTATAATTTGATAATAATAGTTGATTGAACGATTGAATAGTTTTGTTGGTTGTTATAGTTGTGTTAATGAGATTAAAATGAGTGATATCTTTTTGATAAAAAAATAAGCCCAAGAATAATTCCTCGGACTTATTGTAAAAATGTGATATTAAGATGATGTCTGAAGTGATCTGATTACCTTAGTTTACATCGCTTACTTTTAGGATGTTATAGCCATCCAAAACATCATCTTTTTGTTCTAGAATATCAGAAATACCTTCATTTTTCTGAGCTTCCTCTTCTAATTCTATCCACACATCATAATGAAAATCTGATAGTAACTTTTTGACGTCTTTCTTATATTCTTTATTTACCCCATTCTTAAATTTTAAATATTCCTCTGGGATATGACCAAATTCGTAAAGAGCAGCTGTAAGTTCAATGCTTTTCTTTTTTAGCAGTGCTTTCCATTGCGTTTGAGTAGCATGATCTATTAAGAACCTTTTATACATTCTGTTGGTCTCAAAACTAGCTGTTAGATCACTACAATAATCACCCATTTCTTTATCAAGATTAGTAAAAGTATACGTTAACCAATCCATTCGTTCAGGTGTAGAGATAATGGCTTTTGGTGTTTCATATTGAATAAACTTTTTCCCATATCTCTCAGCATAAACTTTAACTTTACCTTCTTGCTTTGGAATTAAAAATTCATTGATTCCTTGTTTTGCTTCCCCCACATAATCGCCATTTGCATAAATTTTGGCAGGAGCATTCAGTAATGTCACAATTTCTATTTGATCTTCTTCTCCTTCATCAAATGGATTTTGACCATATTTTACAGTGACATTCGTCTTATTCATATACTTAGAATCATAGGCTTTATAAGAAGTCATTACTACTTCCTTCTCTACATATTCTTGCTTATTGATCCACAAGTTTTTGTAATAGTTGATAAGAATACCAAAACTGTATCCATGGTGCATTTCTGGGGCGATATGCGTACCATCATCAAAATAATTCCAACTTGACAAATCAATAAGGTCTACATTGTTTTTTACAGCGATCGCTAAATCGGTTCTAAATTTATAGGTGAGCTTTTTATTGTGAGCTCTTAAATAAACGAGATCAGGATTTATTTCTTTTGCCCATTTGGAGTTGATATTTAGTTTCTTGTTGTTCTTTTTGAGATTCAGACTGATCCCTAAATAATCGGGCATCACTACTTGAAATACTGGCTTATTTCTTCTTCGGCATAATTCGGCAATTCTTATGTAATTATTTTCATTATATAGAGCGTATTTACTAATTGTTATGGCAGCAAAAAGATCTAATACTCTATTGTTATAAGATTCGTTAGAAAGGTACTTTGTTTCAAAAACATACGCCAGTTTAGTATTTACTTCAGATTCTATCTTGTCAAAAGTTTCTCTAATCTTATTTAGATTCGTAAGAGAAGAGACATTTCTTATACTTTTAAATTGTTGGTGTGATGCATCGATAATATTATCGGTATAACTCGTGAATACAACGATTTCTTCCTGATTATTACGCATCCATTTCTTAGAGAAGTTGGTGCTTTTATAAAGCGCTGATAAAATACGTACGGTAGCATCGTACATTTCCTTTTCAGAAATTTTATTGGCATTTCTTTTAAAGTTGACATCTAATGTAAAGCTGAAATCAATATTTCGTTCTTCAGCGGTTTTTATATAAGCAGTGATGATTTCTACATACTTCTTGATATAAAAATTATTAGCATTGATAAAAACAGGAAATTTAAATCCATCGATCCCTGTTTTTTTAGCCATCAACATTTCATAGGCTACTGCATCCTCTAATTCCATAGGGTTGACCATATTGATGACTAAAGGGATATATGTCCTATACGCCCCGTTGACAGAAGTAGAATCACATCCTAGTAAGTTTTCATACTTCATCCCTTTAAGGAAAGCATAGTTTTTACTGTAATTTAATAGGGGTTGGTTAATGGCAATAACCATCTTCTTCTTAAAAAAATT
Source organism: Flammeovirga agarivorans (assembly GCF_012641475.1). NCBI lineage: Bacteria > Pseudomonadati > Bacteroidota > Cytophagia > Cytophagales > Flammeovirgaceae > Flammeovirga > Flammeovirga agarivorans. Next base: position 579,049 of record NZ_JABAIL010000003.1, read on the forward strand.
GGAAGATTTTTGAGCATAAGATGTCTTGATAAAAATAAGACTAAAAAGAGTTATTATGAGAGGTAGTTTTTTCATGGTTTCTAAACATGTAGTTTTTTCAATAGCTTATTGATGTCCAAATACGTCTATTCTTTTAATAATTGTGACCATGTATTTTTTTAATCACAGCACAATTGTTTTTGTGTTATCAATTAGTAAAATCTGTGCTCAAGTCTAAAAAGTTTCCATTTTTAAGATTAATATCAAATTAGGCTAATATTTGACGTTTTAGGTATATTATTACCAATAAAGAGACTCGTTATGTATAGTAAGCTGTTAGATAAGACAGATAAGTATATAGTTATTTCTATCAAATTAGATTACGAAAAATGAAAAAAGCATTATTACTAGTACTTTCCTTTTTTTCTGTTATTCAGTTGATTGCAGACGATCAACCGACAAAAAAAGATCCTAAAAAGCCAAACATTGTCATTCTTTGGGGTGATGATATCGGACAGTTCAACCTATCTTTCTGGAATAGAGGGCAAATGGGTTATGAAACTCCGAATATCGATAGAATTGCCGAAGAAGGAATCGCATTTACTGATTACTATGGTGAGCAGTCTTGTACAGCAGGACGTTCTTCATTCCTTACAGGTCAGAACCCAATTCGTTCTGGTTTAGCAAAAGTGGGTTTACCGGGTGCAGATGCTGGTTTCAGAAATGAACATCCATCTATCGCTTGGTTACTAAAAAGAGAAGGGTATACTACTGCTCAATTTGGTAAAAACCACTTCGGTGATAGAGACGATATGTTACCAACAAACCATGGTTTTGATGAGTTCTACGGTAACCTATACCACTTAAATGCTGAGGAAGAGCCTGAGCACCCAGATTACCCTCAAGACGAATGGTTCAAAGAAAAATTTGGCCCAAGAGGTGTTATTCACTCTTATGCTGATGGTCGTATTTCAGATACAGGTCCATTAACTAAGAAAAGAATGGAAACTGTAGACCGTGAAATTACTACACGTACTTTAGAGTGGATCGATGAAAGATCTAAAGACGATAAGCCTTTCTTCTTATGGTACAATACAGTAGGTATGCACTTCCCAACGTATCCTGCAGATGATATTAAAGGTATCTCGGGTCAAGGTGGAGACTCATTCTATGCTGATGCGATGGTGGATCATGATAGAAACATCGGTAAGATCTTGGAAAAATTAGAAAAGTTAGGGTTAATGGAGAATACAATCATTATGTATTCTACAGATAATGGTCCTCACTACAACGAATGGCCTGACGGTGCGGTAACTCCTTACCGTTCGGAGAAAAACTCCAACTGGGAAGGTGCTTACAGAGTTCCTTGTCATGTCATGTGGAAAGGTCATATTCCAGAAGGTAAAATCTTAAAAGGTATCGTATCACACCAAGATTGGTTACCAACGTTAATGTCTTTAGCGGGCAAGGACGATATTAAAACTGAGCTAGAAGGTGGTATCGATTACGCTGGTCGTAAAGTTCAAACGACAATTGATGGATTTAACATGATGCCTTACTTCTTAGGTCAAGTGGATGAATCACCACGTCACAACTTTATTTATACTTCTGATGATGGAGATATTACAGCGGTTAGAATGGACGATTGGAAAGTAGTTTTCATGGAACAAAGAGCACATGGTATGCAATTATGGGCAGAACCATTTGTAACATTAAGATTACCTAAGATCTTCAATATCAGAAGAGACCCATACGAAAGAGCAGACACAGATTCTAATTCATATTGGAACTGGGTAGCGAAAAGAGCGCCTTGGATCTACAAAGGTGGTGCTACAGCGGGTATGTTTATTCAATCGCTTTACAAGTACCCACAAATTGAGAAAATTGATTCGTTCTCTATTGATCAAACAATGGAAGATTACAAGCAGTGGAACGAGGAAAGACAAAAGTAGTATCCTAATTACATTCTAGTTGAATCAAAACATGTTTTCTTATTTACCCCCGGGCTTTTCTGCTTGGGGGTATCTTTTTATTTTTGAAAATGATGAGAACACTCAATTATAAAGAAGGCTCAATGCGATCGATTATTGATCAGACATTGGAATTCGAAGGCGGAGCTTATAACAAGCAGGTGTACTTGGTGAATACCGATTATGTAAAAGGAAAAAGTAAATATTTTCAGTTACAGTCAGGAATTGAATTTTCTGTCAATACTTTTACCTATAAAGAAGATACCAAGGCGATATTTCATGGAGATAAAGAATCGGATCGTTTTATCTGTTTTCGCTTTACTTATGATGGAGATATCACACAAGCGAGTATTGATGCACATAATATCAATGACAGCAATAATGCAGACATCATTGTTTATGATACCTCAGTAACGACAGAATTTGTTTTCAAAAAAGGTGAAACACAAAAATGGGTTGGTGTCCGAATCAATAGGGCAGTAATGGAAAATGATGAACATCTCTTTAAAGAGTTTTTCGGTGATATTTTTACCAAAGAGAAAGGAAACGAATGGTTTCTATATGACAGCACTCCTTTGGAAATCCATATTTTGCTTAAAGACATTTATGCTATTGATGAAACGAAAACACCAATCATTCAAAATACATTATTAGTAGCGCGCTCCAGTGAAATGATCAGTATTTTCTTTGATCGTTTGATGAACAGAACTCATAAACCTAATAAGGGACTGCATTCACAAGATTTTGAGCAACTGCTACTCGTTAAAGATCACTTGTTATCGTCTTTAGATGATGTGCCTTCTTTGGATGAGTTATCAGAGATGTATGGGTTCTCCGTATCAAAATTAAGAAGAGATTTCCAACAAGTCTTTGGCACCTCTATTATCAAGTTTCACCTCAACTATAGATTGGAGAAAGCTAAAATTATGTTGGCTTCCAAATCTGTGAACATACAAACAGTCTCCAGAGCTTGTGGGTTTAAGTCATCTTCAAAGTTTTCATTTTATTTCAAGAAAAAATACGGGATTAAACCGAAGGAATTGGCTAAAAAGTACTTCCAATAAGAACGAATCACTCTTATTTTATACATAACAAAAAGTAGAAGCTGAAAGTCAAATTAGAATCAATAAAAATTATCAAAACAATTATTATTAGTGTATAAAATACGTATATTGTAAGTGCATTCAGAATTATCTCCAACTTTCTTAAAAGGTCATTTTTGACCCTAAAAGACAGATTTCAATAATAACCAATTAAATAAACTCTGCAATGGAAAGAACAAGTAGATTAATTCAGCATGAAATGCAACGCATAGATAAAATGACCAAAGCGCAAGCCCTTGAAAGTACATTGGAGTCCAATTATTTTTCACCGATTATGGATGAAGGGATATATGCTAAAATAGAGCCTTTGGTTATTCGTAACCCCAAAAAAATAAAAGAGTTATTTTGGTTACAGATGAAATCTTTTAAAGAGTTAAATCCCGAAAAAGAAAAACCTTACTACCGATTTATTTCAATGCTAGATGCAAGAGGGGATTTATTTTATAATTATTCTTTCCACACCGAAATAGAATTAGAAGAGAAAGTTCTTTCTGGAGAAATACTTCCTAAAAGATTAGTAGCCTATACGTTATTTGTAATTGATATGTCCACAAAAGAAAGACGAAGTATACATTTATGTAGTCCTTTTGTTTTTTGCCATAGACAAGCAAGAATATGGTTGATGGATAATTATAACGATCGTTTCTTCTTTTGCGATGATAAAGAATTAATGAAAGAGATTAAAATAGCTGGGGGTGAAGTATACAGATTCCCATTAGGCAAAAGAAAGAAAAGCTAGACATTTTTTTCGTGACCATATATATATGCGCTATTAATTTTCCATTGGAGAGTTGATAGCGCTTTTCTGTTATTTCTATTTTTTCCTTACCCAAATTCGGTTTTTGAACACATTTTCGTCAATTTTTAGGTGTAAATTCGTCACTGCTAAAGATAAATGGATATATATATGACAATGATTTAGAATGTGAGCTACTTTAAATTATTCTTTAGGGAAAGAGATTCAATGCAATACTATTTTGACTAGGTAATAATGATTATTGATATCTTTTAGTAAAATAATGCTGAAATCCCTGATTCTTTATTATCTAGAGTTTAATTGTAAAACAGACAACTTTTATGTTTGAAATGAAAAGATATTACTTACTACTTTTACCTTTACTAGCTTTTGTATTTACCGCATACAATAAGATAGATGAAGATAAAAAACCGTCAACTGAAAAGCCCAATGTGATTGTAATTCTAGCAGATGACCTTGGATACAATGATGTGAGCTTTAATGGTAGTCAAGAAATTCCTACTCCTAACATTGATAAAATTGCCAATGAAGGAGCAAAATTCACCAATGGATATGTGACCTATTCTGTATGTGGTCCTTCTAGAGCTGGACTCATAACAGGAAGATATCAAGACCGATTTGGTTCGGGTAGAAATCCACTTTGGGCTCCGAATGATATCTCTCAGGGTTTAAGTATTGATGAAGAAACAATGGCTACGGTTTTAGGTCGTGAGGGATATAAAAGTATGGCAGTAGGTAAATGGCATCTTGGTGCACATGAAGCGTTGAGACCTTTGAATAGAGGTTTTGATGAATTTTACGGTTTCTTAACCGGAGGTCATAATTACTTCCCAGAGTTGTTAACCTTAACAGATATCTCTCAGGTAAAAAGCCAATTTGCAGCTTACAAAACGAAGCTTCTTAAGAATGATAAAAGAGTTGAGGAAACAGAGTATATCACAGATGGTCTAACAAGAGAAACAGTACGTTTTATCAAAGACAACGCAGATGATCCTTTCTTTATTTATCTAGCTTATAACGCACCTCACTCCCCTTTACAAGCGACAAAGAAATACCTTGATAGATTTTCTCATATGGAAGAAGGAAAGAGAAAAACATACTGTGCAATGGTATCTGCTTTAGACGATGGTGTTGGAAGAGTATTAGACGCTTTAGAAGAGAAAGGTATCGCAGACAATACGATTGTGGTATTCTTATCAGACAACGGTGGACATGAAGGAAAATGGGGAGCAGATAATGGTATTTTAAAAGGGGAGAAAGGGTCTATTTACGAAGGTGGATTTAGAGTGCCTTTTGCCATGCGTTGGCCAAATAAGATCCAAGCAAATACAGTGTATGAAAAGCCAGTATCTTCATTGGATATTATGGCAACAGCAGTAGAATATGCAGGAGCTTCTCCAAAAAATAAATTAGACGGAGTAGATATAGTTCCTTATATCACAGGAAAGAAAAAAGGTTTACCTCATGAGTCATTAAGATGGAGAATGTTTGATTCTAAAACTTATGCAGTGAGGAAAGGAGATATGAAGTACATTCACAAAACCAATAAGAAAAATGGCAAAGTGATGACTTATTACTACAACCTTGCTAAAGATATTTCTGAAACGTCAAACTTGAAAGTTTCTAAATCAGAAAAGGAAGATCTTCAGGAAGAATATAATGCATGGGAAAAACAGATGATTGACCCAACATACCTAGGACTTGGTCAGGATAAGAAATATACATCAGAACATCCGGACCGCTTTAATACAGAAGTATACTAAACTATTGAGATAAAAAAGGATGAACAAAGTTTCTAAAGCATTAGCAAGTGTATGTGTGTGTTTATCACCACTAATGGCTTCAGCACAAGAAGTTGCTAACTGGGAAAACCCGGAAGTGATTAGAGTAAACACAGAAGAAACACATAGCACATTTACACATTATCAAACAGATAATTTTTCTAAGGACCTAAAAGACCTTGACAACTATAAATTATTAAACGGAACCTGGAAGTTTAACTGGGTACCAAAACCAGCAGATAGACCAGCAGATTTCTATAAAGTAGATTATGATGTGTCTTCTTGGAATGACATCGATGTGCCATCAGATTGGCAGATGAGAGGTTATGGTTATCCGATTTATACGAATATTATTTATCCATTTAAAATGGATGCCCCAAATATACCTCACCATAATAACCCTGTAGGTAGTTACAAGCGTTCGTTTAAAGTGAATGCAGATTGGATGGAACAAAACGTTTTCCTTCATTTCGCTGGAGTGAACTCTGCTTTTTACGTATGGGTAAATGGTGAGCAGGTAGGTTATGCTCAAGGTTCTAAAACAGCCATAGAGTTTGATATTTCTAAATACGTAAAGGAAGGAGACAACGATATTGCTGTGGAAGTATACCGTTGGTGTGATGGATCTTACTTAGAGGATCAAGATTTTTGGAGAGTAAGTGGTATAGAAAGAGATGTATATGTATATGCTACGCCGAAGACATTTGTTCGCGATGTTAAGATCAACGCAGGGTTAGATAAATCAAATTACGAAAATGGTTCACTATCGTACCGTTTTGATATAGAGAATGATATCGCAAAAAAGGTAAAAGGTCTCAATGTAGACGTTTCAGTGGTAGATGCGAAAGGGCAAAAAGTTTTTACAAAATCTCACCAAGTAGATCTCGACAAATCTTCTAATAAGTTTGTTGAACTAGAAGGAGTAGATCTAGGAAAAGTAGCTACATGGTCTGCAGAAACACCTAACTTATATGAATTGCAAGTAGTAATGAAAGATAAGAAGGGGAATATTCTGGACGCTACAAAACAACGCATTGGTTTTAGAACCACAGAGGTGAAAAATGGACAGTTGCTTGTGAATGGTCAACCAATATTAATAAAAGGGGTAAACCGCCACGAGCATGATCCTGAAAATGGTCATGTGGTATCTAGAGAGTTGATGAAACAAGATATCATTGACCTAAAAAAATACAATATTAATGCGGTTCGTACTTCACATTACCCTAACGACCCTTACTTCTATGAGTTATGTGATGAGTATGGAATCTATGTGTGTGATGAAGCCAATATAGAATCACATGGTTATGGTTATAAAGCGGGTGAAACTTTGGCTCAGAATGAGATGTTCAAAGAGCAGCATCTTGATAGAGTACAAAGAATGGTAAAGCGTGACTACAACCATCCATCAGTGATTTATTGGTCGCTTGGTAATGAAGCAGGTAATGGTGAAAACTTTAAAAATGCTTACGATTGGGCACATGAGTTTGATACAACAAGACCTGTACATTATGAACGCTCGGAGCATATGAAAGGAGACAATCTAAGAACTACAGATATCACTTCTTGGATGTATGCATTAACAGGAGAAGTAGAAAACAAATATTTTAAGAAAGAAAGTAAGTTACCGATTGAAGAACAAAGACCGTTCATCTGGTGTGAGTATAGCCATGCAATGGGTAATTCAAATGGTAACTTTGTAGATAACTGGAATTGGGTAAGAAAACACCGCAATGTTCAAGGTGGATTTATCTGGGATTGGCAAGATCAAGGATTAATCGGAAAAACTGACGATGGAACAGTTTACTATAAATACGGTGGCGATTTTGAACCAGATTCTATCCATACAGATAAAAACTTCTGTGCAAACGGTGTGATTGGGTCTGATAGAGCACCACACCCTGCAATTCAAGAAATCAAGCATGTTTACCAAAATATCCATGTCTCTGCATTAGAAAATGGAAAATTTGAAATTTATAATGAGCAGTTTTTCAATGACCTTTCAAAGACAACCATCAAATGGGAATTACTAGAAAATGGTAAGGTAGTCAAGTCAGGTCAATTGAAAGATGTAAATGTAGCCCCACAATCGAAAGCGGTAAAATCTGTTGATTTTGGTTACACACAAGATGCTTCAAAAGAATATTTTGTAAATTTCTATGTACTTAATAATGGTCTTGAAGAGTTATTAGACAAAGATTATATTCTAGCGGCAGATCAAATCCTTGTTCAAAAAGCAGAGGCTCAAAGTGTAGCACAGGAAGATGGAAAACTGAAAGTCAAAGAAGATAAAAAGTCTGGAAATATTGTTATTACTAATGAGCAGTATGTTATCTCATTCGATCAAAAGGAAATAGGTTTAGCCTCAGTGGTCTTTAATGGAGAAGAGTTATTGAAGGAAAGACCAAAAATGAATTTCTGGAGAGCAATGACAGACAACGATTATGGTGCTTGGAAAGCAAATAAAGACAAGTTCTACTTTGCTTACAGAGATTTAGCATCTACTGGAAAAATCACTGAAGTGAACAAAGAAAAAGTAGGAGATGCTTATCAGGTAACTTATATCGTTGCTTATGAATCTATAAAAGCTTCAAATGAAGTGACTTACCTTATACAGCCAAATGGTGAGATAAAAATAGATTCAAAGTTAAATGTAGAAGACCCTAAGACATTGAAATTCTTACCTCGTTATGGTATCACAATGGCGATCGATCAGCAATTTGATAATGTCACTTATTACGGTAGAGGACCAGAAGAAAATTATGTAGATAGAAATACAGGAGCCTTTGTAGGTTTATATGCTACAACAGCTACTGATATGTATGTACCATATATTCGTCCTCAAGAAAATGGTTATAGAACAGATGTTCGTTTTGTAAAATGGACGAATAAGGCAGGAAAAGGATTAGAAGTAGTAGCTACGGATAAAATCAGTTTCTCATCATTAAGAAATCCACAAGAAGATTTTGATGGAGGAGACTGGAAAAAACAAACGCATACTATTGATATTCAACCTAAGGATCTGGTTTATATCAATCTCGATTACAGACAGATTGGTGTAGCAGGTGATAATAGCTGGTCTAAAAAAGGCGGTATTGCTAAGCCAAAATACCGTATTGATCCAACGAAGTGTGAACTATCATTTACTTTATCTGCGATTACAGGTAAAACAGTACAATAATATATTTAGTCTGCTACCCCTTTTGGGTAGTAGACTACTTGATAATTAACACCAACGAAATGAAATACAATACACTCTTTCATAGAATTATTACTACAGGTGTACTACTACTTTTTTCAACATTAATATTTGCTCAGGAGAAGCCGAATATTGTGTTTATTATGTGTGATGACCTAAATGATTATCAAGGGGTTTTTGGTGGACATCCACAGGCAAAAACACCCAATATCGATAAACTAGCAAAGCTTGGAACAAGATTTACAAATGCACAATCGAATATACCAGTATGCCAACCCTCAAGAAATAGTTTGTTTACAGGTGTATACCCGCATGATTCTCAGGATTTTGGATGGGTACCACACTTCAAGCAAAAAGTACTTAAAAACAACAAAACATTTGTTCAGGTTTTACATGAAAATGGATATAAAACATTAGGTTCAGGAAAGCTTTTACATAAAAATGAAGAAGAAATATGGTCAGAATGGGGACTTAATGTAAAGCACAATTATGGGCCATTTGCATTTGATGGAGAAAAATTATCCGTACATCCCGATGTACCCGAACCGTATCGTTCTATAGGGCCTATTGATGGTTCTTATGGGCGTCTATCAGATATGGGACAAATCGTTGAAGGTTGGAACAAAAAACCTGTCAAGTACAATAACGATAATGATAGAGACCTTTTGTATGATGAAAAACATGCACAATGGGCAGTAAATCAACTGAAAGAACTTGCCAAAGCGAAAGATGCCGAGCCATTCTTTTTGGGAGTGGGTTTTGTTAGACCTCATACCCCGCTTCATGCTCCTGATAAATACTTCGATATGTTTCCAATTGATGAAATTGAATTAGACCAATGGAAACCCAATGACAAGGACGATACCTTCTTTGAAGAAATTATGGGTAAAGACAAAAAAGGTCCTAAATATTACCGTCAATTAGTTGAATCTTATGGAGGTGATAGAGAATTAGCGATAAAGCATTTCTTACAAGCCTATTTAGCTTGTGTTGCCTTTGTAGACGATCAAATTGGTAAAGTGGTGGATCAAATAGAAAAGTCATCTTTAAAAAATAATACAATTATCGTTTTTACAGCTGATCATGGATGGCAAATGGGCGAAAAGGATTACCTTTTCAAAAACTCGCCTTGGGAAGAAAGCTGTAGAATTCCTATGATTATCAAATCACCGAAAGGAAAGAAAGGACAAGCGATCGCACAACCTGTTTCTTTAATTGATGTTTATCCTACCATTTTAGATTATGCAAACATCGATGCATCGAATAAAAAATCTTCTGAAGGAGCTGAGATTGGAGGCTATTCGATGAAAGGTTTTGTAGATGGAGGTAAGAAGTTTGAATGGCAGGGACCTAATGGTGCATTAAGTGTAGTTGGTGTGTATGGAGCTTATGGTAAAACCTATGAAGTGGCTGCACAGAATTATTCTTATAGAACTGAAAATTTCAGATACATACATTACACAAATGGAGAAGAGGAATTATATGATCATTCTAAAGATCCATACGAGTGGACAAATGTGGCAAAGGATAAGAAATATGCCAAAGAATTAAAGCAATTAAGAAAAGAAGTGAACAACATTATCGGAGTAAACTTTCAATAGACAATGAATAAAATATTTAAACTAGTAGCTGCCTTTACCTTACTATTATCTGTAAATGTTGGCTATGCTCAAAACCAGCGACCTAACATTATCTGGGTGATGTTGGAAGATGTGTCTTTAGATACAGAGAGTTATGGAATGAAAGGAGTGAAAACTCCAAATATGAATGCTTTAGCAGAAGAAGGAACACAATATTATAACTGTTTTGGAACCGCATCGATTTGTTCTACAAACAGATCTTCGATGATCATTGGTACGCATCAATTAAAGACCAATACGATGCACCATAGAAGCAATAGAGAGATAGATCTTATCGACCCTTACAAGCCGTTTACTTATTGGTTGAAAAAGGCAGGGTATACAACTATTCTAGGGCATAATAAAGTAAAGCAAAAAGGAAGAAAAACCGATTTCAACTTCAATTATAAACCTGTTGGCGATTGGGATAAAGATAAAGGAGTTTTTGATCGTTTTGGTGTTGCTGAAAATAATGGTCAGCCATTTTTCCAACAAATTACTTTGCATGTGACACACAGAGGTGATTGGTGGGATAAAGTAAGAAAGCAATCAAAACACCCTGTAGACCCTGCAAGCGTTGAGCTTCCACCATATTATGCTGATGATCCAAGAATCCGCTTAGATTGGGCCAAGTACTTAGATCAGATGGAATATGCAGATGATGAGATTGGTATGTTGGTGCAAGAACTTAAAGATAAAGGGCTATACGAAAATACTGCAATTATCATTATTGGTGATAATGGACGCTGTAATGTTAGAGGAAAAGGCTATCTATTTGATCCTGCCTTAAGAATTCCACTTATCGTAAAATGGCCTTCAGGTTTCGAAAAGAAGACCAATACAAATGCAATTATTAGTAGTACAGATATAACTGCTACAATTCTAGATATCGCTGGGGTCGACATCCCAGATTACATGACAGGACAATCGTTTATTGCAGATGATTTTGATAGGGAAGAAGTATTCTCTTATAGAGGATTATGGGATGAGATTATGGAATCATCATATGCGATTTCGAATGAAAAATACCGTTACATAAGAAATGATCATCCTGAGATTCCTTATGATGCAAAACAAGCCTATTTAGAATTTTACCGTCCTGCAGTGCATGTGATGAGAGCTTTAAAGGCAGAAGGAAAATTGGATGAATTCCAATCTGCATTCTTTGAGACAAAACCTCAGGAAGAATTATATGACCTGGAAAATGACCCAATGGAAAAGAACAATTTGGTCAATGATCCGAAATATAAGAAATTACTTAAATCGATGAGAAAGCAGGTAGCATCATATAAAAAGGCCATGAAATCTGACAGTGATGTATACGAACCTGTAATTGCTAATGCAGTTGAAGTACTTCAAATGGTAAAAGACAAACATCCTGAAGAATATCAGAAAATGCTGGATGGCGAAGAAATTGGTTTCTACAAGTACGTTCAGGAATATAAAAAATCGATGATGAAGTAGTATTCGAATTAATATACGTAGAAGGATACATTAATTGTCTAATATAAAGAAGACCTATCAGTTAAAATGATAGGTCTTTTTTATATAAATACTCCCCCTTCCTTACGAAAATCTTCAAAGGAAAGGGGAGTGAAGTAGTCACAAGAATTATTTATTTACTGCATAATTTCTTTATCATAAGCGATATAGTATCCAGCTCCATAAGTAGAGCAGTAGTAAACACCTTTCTTATGATAGTCAATTTCTAAGGCATTGATTCTATCCGATTGAATATTACCTGCATTTATCTTTTTCCAAGTTTTACCACCATCCAATGATCTGTAAATACCTGGGTTCATCATACCCATTGTTCCATCAGAAGGGATAGCAGCAAGAATGATGTTAGGATCATATTTAGCTGTAGTAACTAAGCTTGCAAATTTATAAGGTAAAACCTGCTTCCAATTGTTATTTGATCTAACCCATACACCACCATTTTTAACTGTACCATCAAAAGTACCAGCAGTGATATATAGTTTTTTATCCTTTGAGAAATGAATATCATGTACACTTACAATACCTTTTGGTAGGTGAACTTTTTCCCAAGTAGTGCTTTTCTTGTTTAGCTTATATAGTCCACCGACTTGCTTTTGTGTTCCCATTACAGCAGCATACAACTCACCCTTGTTATGTTCATCGAATTCAATTTTCTGAACATGACCATTTTTTGGTAAGCCATTATTAATGACCTCAAAAGTTACTCCTCCATCTTTTGAAGTGTAAATACCAAAGTCTTTAAATTTTCCTCCTTTGAACTTTACATTATGCACTACTCTTTTCTTAGGAATCACAAAGTACAAATGCTCTGTTTCTGTTGGATCGATTCTTAAGTGACTTTGATGAATGATCATATTCAGTGGATTACCTAATTTATTAGGATCAAATATTCTTCCTTTAGGAGCCCAATTTTTTCCACCATCTTTTGTCTCCATGAGTTGACCAAAATAGGCTTGTCTAAAATGTAAAGCATACATATGGTTAACATCATTTGGGTCGATGGCCATGGTACCCACAGAACATTCTTCGGGCTTTTGTTTATTCGGAATACTGATTTTATATACTGCCTGAGCACCTTTTCTTACAAGGTCTCCATCATTTGTTGTTTTGAAAATAGAGTTTTCTCCAGCACAAAGGTAAATGTGATCCTTTATTCTTTCGTCTTGGATAATTTCCTCACCAGGTAAGTTACTATTACCCGCTCCCACCCAATGGTGATTACCAGGTTTCGTTTCTTGTTCATCATTTTCTAGCCATGTATCACCATTATCATTAGAAACACAAACAATCTTTGCAACCTGATACATGATTGTTGAACCGTCTGCGTTAAACTCAGCTACAGCACCTGCTTTTCGATCGTAGGCATCTCTTTCTTCCCATTCGTCTTGTCCAATCCAATCAACATTGATTTTGGTAGGGTTATTTCTGGTTTCCCAATTTGCTTTATCTCTACCGTTCCAATCTTTACCGTTTCTTAGTGTAACATACCAATGCTTACCACCGTCATCTGAACGCCAAAGCATTCCTCCTGGAAAAGTAAACTGAGATTTGTAGTTATTGATCACTAATAGGTGATTCGGATTTGTTGGATTGACTCTGATCATACTTACAGAATGCATCAGTTGATCTGGAGCCTTCGGGTACTTTTCTTTCGCCTCCGAGGCTGTGATGCCAAACCATTTACCTAATGCAAATTTATAATACCCTTTTTGGATGTTAGGGTTTTTAAGAATTGCTTTATTGATTGGCATATCTGAGTTGATATTGATCCAAGAATCGCCTTCATCTTCACTTTTGTACACACCGCCATTGTATGCAATCGTATTACCATTTGGAATATACTTTACTAGATCGATGGCATACAAAATCACTTTCTTAGAGGTCGGATCATAATACATATCCATTGAGCGGATGATATCATTGTCCATTCCATTTTTAACTTTCTGCTTCCATGATTTACCCCCGTTTTCAGATTTGTATAAACCAAAAGTAGTACCTGCAAATACCGTTTGAGGGCGGGCAGGGTGAACAAAAATTCTAGTGATTTGTGCTCTTGGATCAATGCCTTTTGGGGTAATGTTTTTCCAAGTTTCCCCTTTGTTAGTGCTCTTCCATATTCTTGCCTGATGTCCATAATCTGGGTTGCCATCATTTCCATGTCCGGCTTTCCCAACTTTTACTTTTGAACCAAAAACACCATGTGGATGCTTGTTGGTGTGAAAGAAGTGGTTACTGTCTCGAATATTACCAGAACCTGCGTACCAAACATTGTCATCAGTTGGATCCACTTTGATGGTATTTACATGGATATTCTCAAATTGAGCACTTACCAATTCATTGATTTTCCATGTTTTACCTTTGTCGAAAGTGAAATAAATATAATTAGCATCTTCAATAGTGCAAATGCCGAAATTCTCATCCTGTCTGGAAAAATCTGGAGCATAGATTTCTACTGGACCTCTTCTACGCGTTCTGTAAGACGGTCCATCCGGATCCATAATTCCTTCATAGGTTTCTCCTCTGTCTGTTGAGCGGTAAGAGTTACCCATATTGGGCCCTTGGTATACAGTGTTAACGTCGGTGGGATGCCAATAAATATGGTAATTATTCCCTGAACCACCGGGACCAAATTGTTGCCAATTTACCGTAGAGATGGACTCAATGCGTGTATGATCCAGCTTCGAGAAATCTACTGATTCTTGAGCAAAAAGTAGAGAAGCAACCAATAGTAATATATTGGAAAGTAATGTCTTTTTCATTTCAAAAAAATGCTTTTAGTCTGTTGTTGTATCAATGATTATGTATCACCTAGTTTCAAGTCATTTGCATTGAAACAGTGCGAGTAGTCACAATTTTTTAATTAAAGTGATTCTTGGGAGTCTTTCCCTTCATTTGTTCTTCATAAGTGCCTCTTAGGTAAGGCTGTTTATCTTCAATGGAAGAATTTCTGTCGAATAGCACACCATATTTTTGATAATCATGATAAGGTACAGCGTTGTCTTTCAATTGCTTTACTTGAGCATCGTACAAAGTCCTCATCTTGTTTAATTGCTTTTTGTATTTTTTTTCAGAAATCACATTGGTCATTTCTAAGCGATCTTTTCCAATATAATATAGTTCTTCAGTAGGTTGCATTCTTTCGTCTTCATACTGCCAATAGATGTATTTCCAATCTTTTGTCACTACTGCCATTTCTTGAATTTCATCATTTCCAAAGAAGTTCATTAAAGGAATATGGTCTCTTTTAATTCCCTTTTTCTTTTGCATCAATGGAATAAGGTTTTCTCCATCAATATGGTTGGGTACTGTTATTCCTGCCATAGTTAGAATAGTAGGGGCTATATCAATACTTGAGGTAATGGTCTCTCTTTTTCCACCTTTTGAGGTCATTCTTGGATCATAAATGAGCAATGGAGATTTTGATGGTTCTTCATAAGGAAGTACTTTTCCTCCTAAGTTATGAGCACCACAGCTATATCCATTATCACCTGCATAGATAATGATGGTATTATCATCTACACCAAGTTCTTCTAAAGATTTACGGATCATACCAATTGCATAATCCACACCATGTATAAGTTGGTTATAACGTTTGATGGCCTCTTGGTAGTTTTCTTCAGTATCTCTCCAAAACTCATATTGTTTGTATTGTCTCCCTGTTTTTGCCTGAGGAGCAATATGAGTGGCATTTTCAGCACCATAGTTAGCAGGTTTTTTATAGGTTTTACCTTCATATACTGCATCAAAATATACATCAGGTGTAAAAGGTAAATGTGGAGCCTTAAAGCTAATAGACATACAAAAAGGCTTGCCTGAATCTTTTGCTTCAAGAATAAAATCATGTGCCCAAGCAGCGTAAGCCCTTGTACTGTGAGGATATTTATCCGCGTATTTTTTTAGGTATTTATTTCTTCCTGTTTGATATTTGGTTTGACCTAATCCACCTGCCCATACATCAAACTCGTCTACAGGAAGTACATCCCATGTTTTATCAGAAGGATCTGTTCCATCAGACACTGCGAAACCAAATTTTCCGGCAAAACCTGTAAAGTAACCGGCATCTTTTAGCAGCATAGGAAAAGATTGTTGGAAGGTAGCTTTTTTCATTGGCCCGTGTTCAAAATTACAACCAGTTTTGTATTCAAACATGCCTGTCATATAAATGGCTCTACTTGCCATACAGATAGAAGTGGTGTTGTAGTGGTTCATAAACTGAACACCTGTTTCGGCCAACTTATCCATATTTGGTGTAACTACCTGATCATTTCCATAACAGCCTGTAGCGATACTAGTATGATCGTCAGATAGAAGAAAAATGATATTTGGACGTTGGTCTTCTTGAGCAGATAGTGTCCCTATCGTACCAAAAAAAATGACCCATTGAAGTATATATTTTAGTTTCATTGCTTATTTCTCTTTTGATATGTAAACATAAAATGCAGAAATGTCTTTGTTGTCTTCATCGGTAAATTTCCCTACCAATCTAGCTTTTCCCTCATTTAGGTATACTCGAAATGAAGTTCCTTTTGAAGACATATCGACATCCTGATACACTCTTAATGCATCAATTTCTAGCATCGCTTTTTTAAGTGGTATCACTCTTCCTTCTGGGCGAGCAATATACCAAGGTTTTGTTATCCCTAAAGCCTCTACTTTTGAATCAAACTGCAAATCAGCTTCTTTAGGCCAACGAGCTAAAGTGACTGTATAATATCCTTCTTGTTGTATATCGATTGTCCAAAAGCCATCATCTGTTAGAGCTGGCTTTTTACCACTCAAAGGATCTCTAATTAAGTCTTGATTCCATGCTAGAGGTTTATCAGAATGGATATCATGTACTGTTAATGCGGTTTCATCGATGCCATCTACACCCACCTTATAATATTCAAATTTACTGAAGTCTTTGGAAACATGCTCCCACCATTTTTCATAAGCATTTCTCATTTCCTTTACTTTTTCTGGATGCGATGAAGCGATATCATTTTCTTGCCCTACGTCCTCTCTGATATTGTACAATTCCTTTCCGTTGATGAGTCGCCAATCATTATCCATGACAGCACTAAGTTTCCATTTAACGGGATGCTGTGTTTTATTCTTATCCAATACAGCATATCGATTTGGCCAGTTCTTTCCTTCCCCAAAAATTAAAGGAGAGACTGTTTTTCCATCGTATTGAGTTTCTTTTGGCTGTTCTAAATCACAAAGGTCGATGAGAGTAGGAAGAACATCATAACTCATGACCAATTGATCAATGGATTTTCCTTTTTTCAACTTTCCATTTTTCCAATACATAAAAAATGGAACTCTGTGTCCTCCATCGTATTGAGAGCTTTTCAATCCCCTCATATTGGCATTAAAACCGTATTCTTTTCCTTTGATATTTCTCCAACCATATTGGGATCCATTATCTGTAGTAAAGATCAGGATAGTATTATCTATAAGTTTTAATTCCTTGAGTTTCTTTTCTAATCTTGTAATATTATCGTCGATGTTCGTGATCATCCCATAATATGCCTTTTGAAAATCTAATAGCTCTTCTTCGTCTTTATATAGATTATAGTATTCTTCTGGTACATTTAGTGGGCCATGTGGAGCATTGGTGGAAAGATAAAGAAAGAAAGGTTGATCTTTTTTCTCTTCAATATATTTCATTGCTTCATCGAAGAACACATCAGTACAATACCCTTCAAATTGTTCTGGTTTTCCATTTCTTAAGTACACATCATCAAAGTAATCATTATCCCAGAAATCGGGAGTTTGTCCGATACCACCTGCACTGTGATATAATGCTGTTTCAAAACCTCTATTTTCTGGTAAATAAGGGTAAGCATCTCCTAAATGCCATTTACCAAATAAGGCTGTAGCATATCCATTATCTTGGAACACTTGAGGCATAGCTGTAAACTTTTCTCTCAATAAGTTACAACCGGCAATCGTATGCCAAACACCTGCTCTGTGGCCTTCCATACCTGTCATTAATGCAGATCTTGATGGAGCACATGTGGAACCTGCATGAAAGTTATCAAAGGCAACACCTTGGTTTCTTAGCCTATCCATCGCTGGAGTTTTGATAATTTTATTTCCATGAGCGGCAATATCACCATACCCTTGATCGTCGGTTATAATTATAATAACATTTGGTTTGTTTGTTGGTTTTTTATCATCTGACTGAGCGTTTTGATGGAAAGCCATAAAAGCAATCAAGCCAAATAGAAATTTATTCCATTTTTTCATTCAACATTTCATTTCAATGGTTCGAAGAATAATAATCTATGTTGGCAAGGTAGTGTGAGAATAACACCTTAAACCTATTCACTATTGCTAGAAATAACCGATTAATTTTATTACCTCCTAATTTTTAGTTTTTACACCCTTTTTTAGTTCGAAAAACCATCCTAAACGTAGCTATTTATATGATTTTTTACTTCTTATCGCTTCTTTTGTAATCGTAATACCATCTTTTTGATATCTTCCATTTAAGAAAATGAAACCAAAATATATTATTAGTTCTTGTTTAGTTGGGGTAAAATGTAGATACAATGCTACTTGTTCTAACACAGTGAATTTAGTGGATATGATCGATTCTGGTGAAGCAATCCCTGTTTGCCCAGAGGTGATTGCAGGTTTACCTACACCAAGAGAACCAGTGGAAATACAACAGACAGATGATGGTTTGAAGGTGACGAGTAAAGAAGGAAACGATTACACTCAACAGTTTCTCTATTCAGCAGAGGAGGTATTAAAAATCTGTAAGGAAAATAACATAACAAAAGCAATATTACAGTCGAGAAGTCCTTCATGTGGATTTGGAAAAATCTATGATGGGACTTTCTCAGGAAAGCTAATTGATGGCAATGGGGTAGTAGCCGATAAGTTGTTTAAGAATGGAATCAATGTGGTGACGGATGAGGAGTTTAAAAAATAAGGCTGAATATATCACAAACCCATGAATTAATTCATGGTTTTGTGATTGTGGTAAGTATTCATTAACTTCTATTTCATTTCTTCCCAATAATCTTTTTTCGGTGCTCTACCCCCCAATTGTATAATGCTATTATAATATCTCTACTACTTTCTCCATAAGGTGTAATACGATACCGAATAGTGACTGGTCTTGTATCTATCACCTCTCGCTCAACTAACTGATTAACCTCTAGTTCTTTTAGTTCCTTTGACAACATTTTGGATGTAATCCCTTTTACAGATTCTTTTAATAGTTTAAAACTACATTCATCATAATACATTAATACGCTGATAATCTGTATCTTCCATTTCCCTTGGAAAATATCAAGAGTATCTCTAACAGGCATTAATTTACCTAGACATTCCTTCGGTGTTTTATATCTTTTTTCCATTATTTAAGAAAGTTGGTATCCTCAAGTATACTAGTATCTTTTGTATACTTAGTTGCTAAAATAAATCACATCTCCTAGTTTTACAAGCGTAATCAAACATAACCACACAAAAGATGAATAATCAAATTCAATTTATTCGAACACCTGATGATGCTTTTAAAAACTTAGAAGATTATCCTTATACAGAAAACTATATGGTATTGGAAGGAGGAGTTAGAATGCATTATGTAGAAGAAGGTAAAGGAAATGAAAAGACAATTTTTCTACTACATGGGCAACCTTCATGGAGCTATTTATATAGACATATGATAAAGTATTTTGTTGAAGCAGGTTATCATGTAATAGCTCCAGACTTAATTGGATTTGGGAAATCAGATAAACCTGTTGATCCAAAATATCATACTTATACTAATCATGTACTATGGATGTCTGAATTTGTTCAAAACTTAGGGATTAATAATGCAATCTCATTTATGCAAGACTGGGGCGGCTTGATTGGTTTAAGAGTCTTGGCGGAACAACCTGAATGGTTAAATCGCTTAGTAGTTTCAAATACCGCATTAGCAGAAGTTAAAGGCATAGGTAAATATTTGTATCCGGTTGCCATGAAATTAATGACAACATTAAGTAGTAATCCAACAATAGAAAAGTTTGCTTCAAATAAAACATTTGGGAACTGGAGTGGATACTTTGCAAAAGCAAAACAACCCAATATTGGTCTAATAATGCAGATTTTGACAAATAGATCTTTAAGTCAACCAGAAATGAATGCATACAATGCCCCTTTTCTAGATCAACAATTTATGGCAGGCCCAAGAACAATGCCTCAGATAATAGCAACAGATATCAATGAGGTCAATGACGCGTGGAAGAAATTAAAAAAATGGGAGAAACCCGTATTGACTCTATTCAGTGATAATGATCCTTTTTTAGCAGGAAAAGGATATGATACTCAGTTTCAAACCAATTTTAAAGGTGCAAAAGGTCAGCCACATATCACTATTTCTAATGCTTCACATTTTTTACAAGAGGATCAAGCTAAGGTATTAGTAGAGAACATATTGAATTGGGAAGAAGTCTTGCAGACTCATTCAATTTTATAAAACCCCTTACATCATATATAACATTATGTAAGGAAAATATTCAAATCTATTTATTTAATTTTTAGACATTTATTTATGAAAAAGATGAAAATCGCAGTAATCGGAGGAACAGGTACAATTGGTTCAGGTATCGTTGAATTATTAAGAAAAGAACATGATGTAATTTCAATTGGTAGGAAAAGTGGTGATTATCAAGTTGACCTATTAGATACAAATGGTATTAAGAAGATGTTTAATGAAATACAAGGTATTGATGGTATTATTTCTACAGTAGGTGATGGTAGTATGGGCTCATTAAAGGAACTTGAATTAGAAGCTTTTCATTATTCTCTCAATTCTAAAGTAATTGCAAATGTAAATCTTATTAAGGAAGCTATAAGTCACCTGAAACCTGAAGGTTTTGTAATTGTAACTTCTGGTTTAGCAAGTACTTACCCAATTCCAAACGCAAGTGCATTAGCTGTTGCTTGTGCAGCTTTAGAAGCATTTGTAAGGTGTATTACTGTGGAAGATACAAACGGTGTGAACATCAATGTGGTCAGTCCAGGCTATGTAAAAGAGACAATGGAAAGTATGGGAATGGACAGTACTGAGGGTATTTCAGTAGCAGAAATTGCAACAATTTATAAAGATATGATTGATAAAAAAGTGAATGGAATGATTGCTAAAGTTCCAGAGTATTTAGCATCTACAAGTATTTAGTTATAACTGACTAAGAATTTGAATTTTTGTGATAGTACAAATGTACAACTTCAATTAATCATTGATCCCACCTCATTTTTTTTGAGGTGGGAGACTAAGCATATTTTACAATTCCTCCTCCTTAAAAATCACATACCAACCACTACCGTAAGTGGAAACATAAAACTTATCAGGTGTGTAATTATCAATGGCAATATCATTAATACGGTCTGATTGACCATTACCTTTATTGATCTTTACCCATGTTCTACCTGCATCTTTTGAAAGGTAAGTACCTGGATTTTTTCTCTTATTGCTGATATTTGGTAGGGTGGAAATAAGAATAACGTTATGGTCATAAAGTGCTGTTTCTACTCTGACAGTCCAAGGATAATCAAAGATTTTCTCCCATGTTTTCATACCATCAGTGCTTCTCCATAACCCTCCATCATTAATACCACTTTTCTTACATCCAGCGGTGATATAAGCATTTCCTTTCTTATCAAAATGTATATCATTGATACCGAAGGAACCAGATATTTCTTTTGTCGAGCCTACCTTTTGCCAAGTATCACCCCCATCTTTCGATTTAAATAGACCTCCATTTTTATTTTGAACAGCCGCAAATAGAACATTTGATTTTTTAGGGTGCGTAGCAATAGCAGATACATCTGGATCAATTGGAAGACCGTTATTGATACTTTCCCAAGTTTTACCGCCGTCTTTGGAGCGATGTACTCCGAACCCTGCTTGAGAATCGCCTACATACTCTAAGGCTCTCGCATTTTTAGGAACATGGAAATACATAATATCAGGGTTTTCAATGTTGAAAGTGATATTCAATTGATGAACAGATTGATCTCCGCTATGTGCTTTGACATTCCATTTCGGAATAGCTTCCCCATGTGAATGCCAAGTTTTACCTGCATCAATAGTTTTGAATAATTCACCTCTGTTATGCTGTCTAAAGAAAAGTGCATATCTGATATTAGTATCGGTTGGGTGAATGGCGAAAGTGCTTAAAGATTGCTCATGCTCAGTGAATTTATGCACTGAGGCTGATTGTGCTCCTTTTCTGATTTCTTTTCCTAAGTCATTGGTGATCCAAAGGCTATTTTCACCTGCAGCACAAAACACCTGATGTGGTAAGTCTGGATGTTGGTAGAAACCGTGTCCTGGAAGATTAGAATTACCACCTCCAACATAATTTCCATTTCCGATTTCAATATCATCAATATCTACCCAAGTCGCTCCTTTGTCATAAGAAAACATTGAAATTTTGGCCATCTGAGTATGTAGAATACTTCCATCACAATTAAAGCGGACAAAATTACAACCCTTACGGTCATAAGGGTCTCTTGCCATCCATCTTTTGAGGTATTTCAATTCGACATTATTGCCGATAGGGTTGTTTCTTTTTGTCCAATAGTCAGCATCTTCGGAATTAGCTTCCCAATTTTGCCCATTTCTAAACGTCACAAACCAGTGTTTTCCTCCATCTTTGGTTCTCCAAAGTTGACCTGGCATAAAATTATTCCGAGAGGCATTAGAGTATTCATTGTTGACATAAATATTGTTGATGTCATTGGGATCGACTTCTATGGTATTGAATCGTTGTGTGATTGAAAAAGGTAATTCAGGGAAAGCCATTTTAGCTTCTTTGTCCTTCATGCCGAAGTAATAGGCAATGGCATGATAGTAACTTTTCATGATGGATGGAATTGATTTAAATTGTCGCATATCAATAGCAATATCTCCACTGATATTTACCCAACTTTCACCTTCATCATCACTTCTAAAAATTCCTCCTTTATCGTCGATTATAGTTTGCCCCTCTTTCTTCCAAGTCACGTTATTAATAACAAATAAGGTGAGTTTTTTCGTATTGGTATCAAAGTGATGTGTAAAGCTTCTCATTACTTCATGTCCAAAACCTTTTGTCTTTTGCTTCCAAGTTTTACCTCCATTGGTTGACTTGTAAAACCCTCTATTGGTACTTGCATATACTGTTTTAGAAGAGTTTGGGTCTACCAAAATAGATTCTACTTCTGTTTTTGGATGGATACCATTGACGACCAACTTCCAAGTTTTTCCACCGTTTGTAGTTTTGTAAATCTGACCTTGACTCTTGGGGTGAGTATTAGCTCCGTGAGGTTTTGACTGGGGAAATAATGCTCTACCCAGTTCTCTCATTTTTCCTCCCCCAACATACCAAACTTGATCGTCTTTTGGATCTACGGTGATACAGGCCATGAATTTATTATCGAACTGAGGCTCAAGTATATTCTGCCACTTAGCTCCTTTATCATATGTCACATAAATACCATTGTTGTTTCTATCTGTACAAAAACCAAAATCAGGATTTTGCCTTGAGAAATCAATGCTTCTAAATTCTCTGGGTCCTCTCAAGCCTTCGTTCAGGCCAGGGCCGTCAGGGTCTAATACACTTTCGTAGGTAAAGCCGCCATCTGTAGATCGATAAGAGTTCCCCATATTGGGTCCAATAAAAAGTACTTTTGGATCTGTTGGGTGCCAAAAGGCCGATTTATTATTACCACTCATACCAGGACCAAATTGATACCATTGATAGGAGGGGTCGGAGGCGACATCCTTTTCTTTTAAAGAATGGAAAAAGTGTTCCCCACCTTGCGCAAAGCAAGATAGAGAACACATCATCCATAAGATTGGATAGAGTATTTTTCTCATTTTTATTCTTTTAAGAACTTAAATTGATAAATCTTAGAAGCGGTTTCGACATTCAAAATATACATACCTTTAGCTAATGATGTCGAATTGATCACTAACTTATTGTTATTGACAAATTGAGGTACTGATTGTATTTGTCCAGATAAATTATAAATCGTAGCTTTTTCTAAGTATTCGATTGAACTATTTCCTTTGATATATATTTTCCCTGTTGTTGGATTAGGATATACCACCCAATTGATGCCTTCATCTGGAGGAAGGTTAACAGGTTCTTCTACGACATTGATTTCTGTTACAGCCTCAAGTGAAGTACCGATGATACGGGCATATACCTTAGTATTGCCTTCTGCTTTTCCCTTTACTTTTCCAGCCGATGTAATCGATGCAATAGTTTCATCTTCACTAACTAATTCAATACCTTGGTAGTATGCATTTTCAGGGTAGACCACAACTTTTAGTTGTTTTGTTGCACCAGGTCTGAGCTCAATATTTTCTTCTTCAAAGTAAATCAATTCAGGCTGGATCACCTCGTCTTGGTTTAGGGCCATGTACCAACCACTACCATATGTTGAAGCGTAATATTTTCCTGGAACAAATTGATCAATAGCAATATCATTCACCCTGTCTGATTGACCATTTCCAGTATTGATTTTTTCCCAAGTATCACCTGCATCTTTTGATAAATACAGACCAGCGTTTAACCTGTCAATAGTTGTATTGGCTAGGGTCGAAACTAATATCACATTTGGATCATATTTAGCAATTTCAACTCTATTTGTCCAAGGATAGTCGAAAATTCTACTCCAAGATTCCATATTGTCTTCACTTACCCAAAGTCCTCCATCGTCGGCATCTCCATTTTTAGATCCAGAAGTAATATATACTTTTCCATTGTCACTGAAATGTATATCATTAATACCAAAAGATTTGGAAATAGCAGATGTAGAAGCAACTTCGGCCCATGTTGTACCTTGGTTTTCTGATTTGAATAGACCTCCATTTGAATGTTGAACGCAGGCAAAAATTGTAGAAGTATTCTCAGGATGTAATGCTATTCTAGTTACATCAGGTTCATTGGGTAAACCACTGTTTACTTCCTCCCAAGTAACACCACCATCGGTAGATCTATGGACACCAAAACCTGTAACTGAATTTCCAACAAACTCTATGTTATTGGCTCTTTTAGGTACACAGAAATAGAGGTTTTCAGTATCGTTAGGGTCGATGGTTAATTGCATTTGATGAACGGATTGATCTCCACCTCCGTCAACCATATCCCATTCTGGAATGGCAGTACCTATTGCCTCCCATGTATCACCTCCATCCAAAGAACGAAGGCATTCACCTCGATGATGCTGTCTGAAGAATAAAGCATAATGTTTATCCGTATCATGAGGATCTATTGCATAAGAACTAATCGATTGTTCTGCGTCTGTCAATGATTTGTATTGTACAGCCTGTGCACCTTCTCTAATATGGTTTCCTTCGTCATTAGTAATCCATAATGAGTTTTCTCCAGCAAGACAATAGACTTGATTTAAATCTGGATGTTGGAAAAATCCATGTCCAGGTAAATTACTATTTCCTGCACCAACAAAATTATCTGAACCAGGTGTTACTTCGATGTCATCAATATCTACCCATGTATCGCCTTTATCATAAGACATCAGTGATACCTTTGCCATATTTGCATGAAGTACTTTTCCATCAGCACTAAAGCGGGCAAAGTTGGTCCCTTTTCTTTCATAGTCATCTCTTACCATCCAATGTTTTAGATAGTTGAGTGTGATATTACTGCCCATTGGGTTTCCTCTATTTTCCCAATAGCTTTTATCTGGAGAATCGCTTTCCCAGTTTTTACCATTCCTAAGAGTAATATACCAATGTTCACCACCATCTTTTGATCTCCACAATTGACCGGGTTTGAAGTTGTTTTTTGATGCATTTGAGTATTCATTATTAAGGTAAATATTGTCTACATCATTAGGGTCAACTTCAATCGTATTAAAACGTTGAGTGATCTTGGTGGGCAATTCGGGGTATTGTTCAACGGCCTCATTGTATGATATTCCAAAGAAATGAGCTACAGTAGTGTAATAACTCTTTTTAATGCCTGAATTATCTTCAAACTGAGTAAGATCTAAAGCAAGATCACCATTAATTTTTGTCCAAGATTCACCATGATCGGTACTTTTAAAAATACCACCACCACTATCAGTTACCGTCTGCCCATCTGCTTTCCAAGTAATATCATTAATGACAAAAAGAATCACTTTGTTGGTATTGGTATTATGGAAGTAGGCCATTGCTCGCATGACATCATGATCAAATCCGTTGGTTTTCTTTACCCAATTTTTACCTCCGTCAGTACTTTTGTAAAACCCTCTGTTTGTACTCGCAAATACTATCAGTGAGTTTTTTGGGTTAACCAATATAGTTTCCACTTCTGTCTTTTCATGAAGACCTTGGTTCATTAAAGTCCAAGTCTGCCCTTTGTCTGTACTCTTCCAGATTTTTCCTTGGCTGTTAGGGTCAATGTAAGTTCCATGAGGGTCACTTTTGGGAAATAAGACTCTACCAAAATCTCTCATTTTTCCACCACCGGCATACCAAGTATCTTCGTCATTAGGGTCAACAGAAACACAAGAGATATAAATTCCTTCAAAAGGTTCTTCATTGATCAGCTCCCATGACTTGCCTTTGTTGATGGTCTTATAAATACCTAGATTTCGTCTGTCCGTAGCAAAACCAAAGTCAGGGTTTTGTCTGGAAAAATCTATACTATATAACTCTCGGGGACCTCTTTCTCCTGTATCCATGCCTTTAGCGTCTGCATTTAACATAGACTCATAAGTTTCTCCTTGGTCTGTTGTTCTGTATACATTGCCCATATTCGGGCCGATAAATAAAGTATTTTCGTCAGTAGGGTGCCAAAATGCTACTTTGTTATTTCCACTCATTCCAGGTCCAAACTGAGACCATTTGACATTTGGATTTGACGTGACATTTGTAGTTTTTAATTCTTGGAAAAAATCATCACCGAGCTTCTTTATCAAGAAGTTGTCAAATAATAGCTCTCCTTTTCCTTCTGAATGTGATTGAAAAGAGAATAGTACATAACCATTTTCATCTGTAACAGAAGGAGTAAAACTAAATTTCACTTGTACCCATTCTGAACTTTCTAATGGTGAAAGATTCACTTGACCAATTTTAGTATCGTCAGATGAAAAGAATTTAATATTAGAATTCTGGTTGTCTGTTTTAGTTAATGCTTTATAGTAGAAAGAGATTTTATAGACTTTACCTTCTTCCCATTTGATATTTTTAAACGAGGTAAAGTTACATTTTTGATTTGTAGTATTGAATTGAATTCGACAGCTACTATTACCTTCAAATTGGTCTGAATTATATTTTTCAAATATAGGTAAACCATTATATATATTCGACTCCCATTCGGAAGAAATTTCCCCTTCAAAACCTGAAAAGAATAGAGTTTCAGCTTCTGAAGAAATTTTCAATGTTGACTGTTTATCCTCTTCACCCCATGTTTTAAAAAGTGTAGCAAAGGATAGTACAATAAGTAATAAGTAATTCTTTTTCATTTCGTTGTATTTAGGAAGTTGAGTGAAGTGAAATAGGGGCACACAGAAAAGAGGTAACAAGGAGGAATCGAAATTTTGAAGATCAAAATTCCTCCTTGTTCCTAGTATTTCTTTTACCTTAATTTAGTGTTGTGAAAAGACTAAATGATCTACTAATAATTGAGCAGTTTCATTTGGTTCTGCAATAAAATCGAATTGAACATTTGTATTGATAAACTCTTTTGTAATCGGTTCATTCGAGAAGTAAGTGATTTTTACCCATTCGCCATCTACCAATTGATCTTGGAAAGTTTTATTCATAGAATCTCCAGTATCTGCATCTTTTAGCGTTACTTTTAATACTCTGATATTTCCAACAGCTTTTGCATAGAATTCAAAAGTGTAGTTATATTCAGCTGAAACAGGGAAATAACCTTCTGTCATTTCTATGGTTAGTTTCGAGCCATTTCCATTTTTATGTTCGTAGGGTTCAAAATCTACTTGTAAATAATAATCTCCATCAACTGCAGTAGTTGCATCTTTGATTACATTCATTGCACCAGATCCTACCCATTTCCCATCATTGAAAGGAGCATAAGTACTATTTTCAAAACTGCCATTTGTAAAAAAGTTATGTTGATACCCTTCGACTTCCATATCAGTAAACTCTTCTAGTTTTACACCATCAATAGATTGAAGATCACCAGCTTCACCTGAATGATTGTATGTAACATACAATTGAGAGAAAGTAGGATCAACAAATAGAATAATCGTATTATTTACTTCCCCTGATGCAGCAAGGTGATTAATTGTAAGCACATTATTATCAGCATCTCTAATTGTAAAGTTGTTGATTGTACTGTCTGTGATTGTTTCTAAATCGAGGTCTCTGTTAAACTTCACAAAGATATTACCTTCTTCATCCTGTGTCATTTGATCCACTCTGAAAGGTACAGTTGATGGAACCACTTCGATTAGACCATTTTTGTAAATAGTATTTCCTGTGCCTTTTACAGGTTCTTTTCGAGAAGCAAAAAGGCCGATATCATAAACACCTGGTTTTACAAATTCAATTCTAGCCACAGAATCTTTTACAGTTTGATCTAATGTCGTTAACCATTCGAAAGTATCAGGTTGTCCTTGACTAGTACTCTTAAATGTAACAAAAGCACCAGATTCCATAATGTATTTTCCATTAGACTCTACATAATCACCTTCGATTTCAATCACTTCAAAGTCAGGAGTTACTGCTGAGTCGTAGACTGTAATATAGAATGTTGAATCATAATTTAATTCTTCATCACCGAAATCCAACTGGATTTTAACGGGAACTACACCGGTATTTTCAAATTGAACATGAGCAATATGTTCCGTTAATACAGTGTCTTCATTATTGGTGAAATAAGAAGGTCCGTCTATGGTCCATTCTCTTACATATTCACCTCTTGATGCATCAGTAAATGAAAAGGTCCCACCAAGTGTAGTCACTAAATCTTTACTATTCGATTCAGTACTAAAAACATATATATCTGTAATCTTGTCGTACTCAAATTCCTCCTTACAAGAGAAGAAAGTCATTAAGCAGAAAAGAACCATAAAAAAGTTTGTTCCTTTTAATTTCATTTTACTTCAATTTATAGGTTAGGATTAGATAGTAATTCATCAATTGGAATAGGGAAGTAGTTATGATAATCAGGTGTATAACTTGCTGATGCATCTTGGAATTCTTGTAAAACTTCTTCTCCTTTTGGACCTTCCGTTGCATCTTCCGGTAGTTCGAAAAGAATCTTCTTACTCATGTAATACTTCTTCTTTGCAAGGCGGTCATATTGTTCTTTTATCACTCCCCATCTTCTCATGTCTACCCAACGCGTATCATGACCTTCGAACATTAACTCCAACGGACGTTCAACATACATAATATGTTCCATTAGCTTTTCTGCAGTATTGTATTCGTTATGATCCAATGGCATTACTGCCGAACGAGTTCTAATTCTATTGATATAGTGTACTGCTTCAAAAGTACCACCATCACCATTATTTTGAATTAAACATTCTGCATAAAGAAGGTAAACATCTGCTAAACGAATCACTCTTTCGTTTATACCTGAGATCGTTTTTGTTCCAATAGCTTCATACTCATCCCACCAATTCTGGAATTTTCTTAAATAAGAGGACTCTTTGTTTTTGAAAGTACCGTGTACATCTGTTGGATGCTTTTGATAATATTCATAATCATCATCAGCCATAACAATAGAATATTGAGAACGGATGGAGTGTGTTAAACCATCATTTCTAGGATCTGTAGGATCCATTTCGTCGTTTTGGAAAAGCATTGTGATCCAATAAGAAGGCATTGATAATCTACTACCATTTGCACCACTTGGAGCCAAATAAACACCTCTTCTTGTACCTTCTGTACCCGATGGGCCATCTACAATTACACCACCACCATTAGGTTTCTGAGTATCTGAGAATGAAACTTCAAATATTGACTCAGAGTTAAATTCATGGTCTTTATCAAAGTTCCAACCAATTTCCGGAGTCAATTGATATAAATCGTCTCTTTCAATAATTTTAGCAAACTCATCTTGTGCTTTCACATATTCATGCTCATTGATATATACCTGACCCAAAAAAGCAGTTGCAGCTCCCCATGTTGCTCTACCTTTGTAGATATCATCCCATGTTTCAGGAAGTCTTTCTTGTGCATAAGTCAAGTCGCTAATAATCAAGGCAAGCACATCTTCTTTTGCACTTAAAGGTTGAGCAATTTCATCTTTCCCTTTCGCAACAGTGGTATGTAGAATGATAGAACCATGGTTGTAAGTACTATACAACCAATAGTAGCAAATACCTCTGATGAAGTGAGCTTCTGCTAAACATAATTCTTTAGCATCCTCCTCCATATCAATAATATCTGGTACTTGATCTAAAATCTGGTTTGTTCTAAAAACTGTTGTATACAGATCAGCCCATTTCAACTTGACAATACTCGTGTTATCATTAAACAATAGTTTTGATAACTCGACATACTGATCATTCCAAATACTAGGTCGGCCAATATCAGATCTAGTGGGCATTTGAGCGGCAGAATTGCCACCCATTGATCCATGGTTTTGAAGACCGCTATAAGCTGCCATTAATCCCATAAAAGCCTCTTCTTCATTTTGCCAGAACTCTCGTTCTTCGATCGTATTTTTATTTTCTATATCAAACCAATCCTGACACCCAAAGAGGGTGAAAGCAATTAGTAAGCTTATGTTTATTTTTAATAGATTTTTCATCATGAGTAGTTTTTAGAATTGTAATGAAAGACCTGCTCTGTACGTTGCTGCCACTGGATATTTACCAGTATCTACACCACGATAGAATACATTTTTAGAACCAATTTCTGGATCGTATCCTGAGTAATTTGTAAATACAAATGGATTTTGTGCACTTACATAGACTCTGAAGTTGTTCATTTTTAACTTTCTAATAGTCTTGTCAGAAAGTGTGTATCCGAATGTGATATTTTGAATTTTTAAGTAAGAACCATCTTCCAAGAAATAATCAGAGTAGGTTCTCACGTTCATATGCGATGAACTTCTTCTTGGTGTAGGTACGTTTGATGTAGGATTTTCGGGAGACCAAGCATTCACTAATTCTTTGCTTGTCTTTTGCTGATAAGCATAAGCTTTCGTTCCGTTATAGATCTTTGCCCCATACGAACCAAATAACATCACACTAAGGTCAAATCCTTTGTAAGCGAGGTTGACAGACAAGCCAGCTTCCCAAAGTGGTGTACCACTTCCTTGATATACTCTGTCGTTTTGATCAATCTCTCCATCTCCATTTACATCTACATATTTTAGATCACCAAGTTTTGCTGTTGGTATCATCTTTTGGTATTCCTCTAATTCTTCGTTGGTTTTGATAGTACCCTCTGTTGGAATTAAGAAAAACGCACCGGCTTCATAACCAGGAATCAAGAAAGTAGTAGGTTCCGAAGAATTACCTAAAGGACGTCCACCAGGTACTGATTCCATTGTTGGAGCCAATTCTGTAACCTTGTTGAAGTTTCTTGTAAATGTACCGTTTACTGTAAGCTTAAGCTTCTTGATATCAGTGTTATATCCCAAGCCTAATTCAATTCCCTCATTCGTAAGGTTACCTACATTTTGCCACATTTTATTATAATTTCCAGTAACTGTACCACCTGCTGATGGAGGTAACTCTACTGGCAATAACATGTCTTTCTTTTCAGAACGATAAAGGTCAAAGTTGAAGAATAAGCGACCGGCAAATAGCTCTCCATCTAAACCAATATTTTGAGAGATATTAGTTTCCCATGTGATGTCTTCATCAACATAAGTTGGATTACTTGTACCAGGGTATAAGATGTCATCTTCACCAATACCTAATACATAGTCGATCTGAGGAGTAACGATAGCAACATAAGGTAAATCTGCAATTAAGTTACCTAGGCCTTGCCCAGCTTTATCACTACCAGTTTCACCATAACCACCTCTAATTTTTAAACTACTGATGGTAGGTTTTAAGGCTTCAAAAAACTTTTCTTCACTTATATTCCAACCTGCTGAGAACGATTTGAAAGTTCCCCAGTTATTACTT
Source organism: Flammeovirga agarivorans (assembly GCF_012641475.1). Taxonomy (NCBI): domain Bacteria; kingdom Pseudomonadati; phylum Bacteroidota; class Cytophagia; order Cytophagales; family Flammeovirgaceae; genus Flammeovirga; species Flammeovirga agarivorans. The sequence continues at coordinate 610,997 of NZ_JABAIL010000003.1, forward strand.
GGATGGAATCTTGAAGACCCATCACTACGAACACTCGCACTAACCATATACTTTCCGTCGTAGCTATACTGCACACGACCTAAGACACCGATATTGCTACTGGCTGTATATCTTTGGTCAATACCTCTAACATCTTGAGCTACACCTAGGTTAGGAATATTGTTCGGCATATTAATAGCATGAACAGTTCTTCTATTTGCTTCTGCTGTCTCCCAAGTATTGCCGGCCAATAAACTCACATGATGTTTCCCCCATTTCTTACTATAAGTAGCAGTATATTCTTGAATGGTTCTTAAGCTATAGGTATCGATATATCTTAATTCATTAAGAGGTTTAGATGCTCTTGTGATGTATTCTCCGTTGTTGTTATACACATCGAAAGTTGGGCTGAACCAAACATCGTTGTTGATACCATAAGATCCACCGATATTGGCATTTAGTTTTAACCCTTTTGCCAATTCATAAGTGATTTTTGCATTACCATTATAGTTGTTTCCCCTAGTTTCATTCGTCTCGTTGATACGCGCTAAAAGGTTTGTCATTCTTTCAGGGTTTGAACCTTCGATTACGTATTCATCACTTTGTTGAATACCTGGTCTAAACGGATCTTGACGAAGGGCTTGGTACTGTATATTATTTGGAGGGTTGTCCTTATAACTATTCTGATAGCCCATATTGATTTGTACTTTCAACTTATTTTTTTCAAAAGTTGTATTCGCTCTCAATGTCTTTCTTTGGTAGGCAGATGAGATCTGAATACCCTGCTGGTCAAATAAAGTACCTACAATAGAATACGTTAAGTTCTTAGAACCGCCTGATAAACGTAAAGCATGATTTTGAATGGGAGCCATGTCTACCTGTAATTCTTTTAGCCAATCCGTATTGTAATGCATAGCATTAGGATTGTTTTCTAAAGGATTTGGAGTACTTGGATCTCCTTTCCACATTAAGTGGTTGATGTACATCGCATCTGTAGTATTGGCTAAGTGAACATCAGAAGTGATTTTCTGAACACCATAATAAGAATCCAGCGTCACTAACATTTTCCCTTTTTCACCTCTTTTTGTGGTGATTAAGATAACACCAGCCGAAGCTCTAGAGCCATAAATTGCAGCCGACGCACCATCTTTTAGTACCTCAACAGATTCGATCTCTTGAGGAGAAAGGTTAGGGTTTGAAGTATACGTGACTCCATCTACCACATAAAGAGGTTCCGATCCACCTTCTTGGAAAGAAGAAACACCCCTAACGGTAATGGTAGCGTTTTCACCGGGAGCTCCTGATGCAGAACTCACACTAACACCTGCCATTTGTCCTTGAATAGCTGTTCCTAAATCTGATGTGGCCAAAGTATTGATCTGATCCGACTTAACTTGAGCAACAGAACCTGTTACTTCTCGTTTCTCTTGTTGACCATAACCAATCACGACAACTTCTTCTAGCGTTTCAGTATCCACCTCCATTTGGAGATTGATCTCGGACTTTTTACTCACCTCTACTTCTACAGGCTTGTATCCGATATATGAAAAGACAAGAATACTGTTCTTATCATATACCATGATGTTGTAGTTTCCATCAAAATCGGTTACCGTACCTATTGTCGATCCTTTGATAAGAACATTCACTCCAGGAATTGGAGCTTGTTCTTCATCGACAATTGTACCACTTACTTTAAAGGTCTTTTGAGCATAGAGTTTTGAGGTCATTCCTACTGTAAAAAGAATACTTAGAAAAAATATTCTCCGAAATAGAAGCTGATAAATTACTGATAATTTTCTTTTCATTTCATAAAAGATTAGTTCTTAATAATGACTCCAAAGCTAAGCGTACATATGACACCTATTGCGTACGAATACCTATAAAAAATGGGGGTGGTAAATATCTGATTAGCGAAAAAAAAAATCCCTTGATGATTGGTGTAAAAATTATTTCCCCCTTCTTTTATAGTGTCTCTATTATTTATCTTTTAATATTATGGTAATCATGGTGTTATATCCTTTATTTTTAGTGTCTGATTAAATTTTATCGGTGGTAAATGCATATGTTTATTGCATTTCTGCATCCTCAATTTCTTCTTCTTTTTTCTTTTTATTTCTCAAGAAGTGAGAAGGAGGGACACCAAATTCTTTCTTGAAACAGTTTCTAAAATATTTTAAATCACTGAATCCTACTTCGTAAGTGACATCACTTACACAGTATCTACCCATCTTCAGTAATTGAGCAGCTCTTTTTAATCTAATATTTCTAATAAAGATTTTTGCCGTTTGCTCAGTCAATGCTTTCAACTTCTGATTAAGACGTAGTGGATTCGTACCGTATTCATGAGCAAGCTTTTCAACGGTAAACTTCGGATCTGAAATATTTTCCTCTACAATATCTATCAGACGGTTTAAGAAACGTTCATCGATAGAAGTAAATGTAACTTCACTCGGTTGGGTATCAATATTCGTTCTGAAGTTCTTTTGTAGACGTTTTCTATTCTCAACAAGCGTGTTTATTCTTGCCATCAATACTTCAGTATTAAAAGGTTTAGTAACATAGGCATCGACACCATATTCATACCCTTTTAATTTACTGTCATTAGAGTTTTTAGCCGTTAGAAGTATAATCGGTAAATGACAAACCTGAACATCTTCTCTAATTTTTCTCGTTAATTCATATCCATCCATAATCGGCATCATAATATCCGAAAGAATTAAGTTAGGCATTACCTCTTTTGCTAATTGAAAAGCCTTTTCGCCATCTTCTGCTTTATACACCTTGAAAGTATCTTTCAAAAGATCATAAAGAAGATCAAGTATTGCAGGGTTATCGTCTGCAATAACAATTTTCGGTTTTGTTGTTAGGCTTAGTTCTTCTTCTTGAGCTGTTAATTCCTCTTCTTCTTCATTTTCAATCACTACAGCTTCTTCTGAAATGCTTTCAATTTTTACATCATCTTGATAAGCAACTTCATCAAGAGGGAATTGAATTTTGAAAGTGGAACCAGCATTTTGTTTACTTTCTACCTCAATAGTACCATGGTGTAACTCCACTAAACTCTTTGTAAATGATAGGCCAATTCCAGTTCCTTCACTTTTTGATTTTGTCTGATTATCTACTTGATAGAACGGTTCGAACAAATACTTTAGATGCTCTTCAGAGATACCAAAACCTGTATCTTTTACTTCGATAACGACATGGTTATTTTCTTGCTGAATAGTCATTTTTACCTGACCTGCATAGGTAAACTTAAAGGCATTGGAAAGTAAGTTGTTCAAGATTTTCTTTAGTTTATCCTGATCAAATAACCCCTTAATAGAGTGCGTTTTGATATCCAAAGAAAAGTCTACTCTTTCATGATTGGCAAACTCTTTAAACGAATGGTAAATCTGCTCCGTAAACAATACCCAATCTCCTTGTTTTACTTGAAGTGCGGTATGCCCTTGTTCCATTTTTCGGAAGTCTAGTAGCTGATTGACCAGGTTCATTAAATGGTTCACATTTTTATGAATCAGCTTGTAATACTTTTCTTTTTCCAATGAAGAATAAGCATTCCCTTTACTCATTAATTGTTCAATTGGTGTATGAATGAGTGTCAAAGGAGTTCTTAATTCATGAGAGATATTCGTAAAGAATTGCAACTTCATTTGACTTAGGTGCTCCAGTTTTTCTCTTTCAAACTGTTCCAACTCTAATTGATGTCTCTTTTTTACAGTAATTAGAGAGAATCTAGAGAAGAGGTAAATGAAACCAACGATGGCAATCACATAGAGTACCTTTGCCCATAAAGTAGCCCACCAAGGAGCTGCTATTTCAATATCGAGATATAATGATTTAGGGTTCCAGATATTATCTCCATTAGATGCTTTTACTTCTAAAGTGTAGTTGCCGGGAGATAAGTTGGTATACTTTGCTATTCTGAAATCAGCGTTAGTTGTAATCCAGTTCTCATCAAATCCATTAAGCTTATACTTGTATTTGTTCTTGAATGGAGATCCATAATGTAAGCCTGCAAATTGTACAGCAAAGCTATTTTGATCATGGTTAAGCTGTATTTTTTGTGTGTATTGAATATTCTTTTTTAGAATAACATTCCCATCTAAAGTATCATTGACATGGATATTTTTATTCAGAACACTTAGTTCAGTAAATACTAAATCTCCAACTAGATAATCATCGACAATTTCATGAGGAGTGAAATAATTGATACCATTCACGCCGCCAAACATCAGGTCGCCATTTTTTAGTTTGCAAGCAGCCAGATCACTGAACTCATTATCTTGAAGGCCATCACTTATGTTGTAATTTTTTATTTCTCTGGAATCCAGATTTATTCTTGTGATGCCATTGTTACTTGCAATCCATAGGTTTTGGTAGTCATCTTCTAATATAGATTTGATGATATTACTAGGTAGTCCATCATCAATTTTAATATGTTCGAAAGAAATACCATCTCCATTAACTTTTTCTGGGTTGACGATATTTAGTCCTCCGCCCATTGTTCCGATCCAGATCTCACCGTTTGATGCTTCAAAAACGGGTAGTAAATAGTTGTAGGAAAGGCTGTTTTTTTGATCTTCATGATGTTGATAGATCTCAAATGCGGGTCTGTCTTTTAATTTCTCTTCTTTTGAAATAAATACTAAACCATCTGATGAACCTACCCATAAATTGCCATAACTGTCGATAAGAATATTGCGGATAAGTTTTACTTTTCCCTGTTGAAGATCTTTTTGATTGGAAATATTGGTCCATTCAATTTTACCATTATTCTTTATGCCTCTGATCAGTCCTTTACCATAAGTACCCAACCAAATCACATCATCCCCATCACTTTGAATCGTAAAAGACGGGGCATCCTCATTTTCAGTTAGAAGGAATTTAGCATCAATATCAGTTAGTGTTTCAAGGTTCGTATCAATATCCATTTGATAAACCTTTCCTTTTTTTCTGATCCCAAACATAAGTTGATCTCCCCATTCGGTAATATCAAAAGTGGTGTTTGGTTTAAGGTTTTCGATAGTGAATGATTTGTACCCTACATTCATACCTTTACTACTATTCTCTAAGACATTTAAGGCTCCCCCTTGAGTACCCACCCAAATTCGACCTTTACTGTCTTCGTAAATTGATCTTATTTTATTGTAGGAAATACTACTTGGATCATTGGTTTTATAGATGTCTTTAAAACGTTTACCGTTTGGATTGTATTTGATAACACCCCCACCTTTAGTACCTATCCAAATTACACCTAATTTATCTTTGTATACTTCAGTAATGATATTTATTTTTAAGGCATCAAAGTTTTCACTATGAATATGTTTCTTTTGAATATAGGTCCCTGAAACCTCATCGTATTCCATAAAAAGTAACCCTTTTCTAGTACCACCAATCATGTACTTATTAGGATCAATACATAAAGTGTTGAACCTTGAGGTAGATACTTTTCTTAAAGATGATTTCTCTTCATTAAATAGCTGTATGCCATGAGGTCCTGAAAAGAATACTCCATCTTCCGATTCTGTGATATCCTTTACTGGAGGAATCTTCGTATTTGATATTTCTTTAAATGTATAAGACGGTTGATTATTGGAAGGCTTGATGGCGATTTGTAACCCTTTTTTTGTCCCTACCCATAGATTTCCATTTCTGTCATTAAATAATTTAACGACACCATTGGATAAAATACTTTTAGAATTATGGTGGTTAGCGTAATATTTTTGAACCTTCAATTGGTCTTTTGTTAACTCATCAGCAGGTATTCGATTCAACCCCTTTGTGGTGCCCACCCATAGGTTGCCTTCATCATCGAGAGCTAAGGAATGCACATTGTTAGAGCTAAGTATTTTTGAGTCTTGAACGTTACGAAAGGAGGTCATTTCACCCGTCTCCAAGTTTAATCTACAGATACCAGAATTTAATAATCCTATCCAAAGGTTATTGAATTGATCTTCTTGAAAACAACTAATGATATTAGAAGTAAGCTGATGGGTATCCATGCTATAGTTGGTAAAACTATACCCATCGAATCTACTGATTCCTGCGTTGGTACCGAACCACATGAGCCCCTTACTATCTTGATAGATGCTAGTGATATCATTTTGTACTAGACCATTTTTAGTAGAGTACAATTGTATATCAAAAACAATTTCATTCTCTTGTGCATGCAACTGATGCGAAAATAAAGAGAAAAGTAATAGGGTAATTTTAGCAATTATAGTACTGTTGGTTGTGAAGTAGTAATTTTTCATAAGTTCATTTCATTGTGGTGGATATAGTATCAAAAAAATCCTCTCCAGAGTACCTTAATAGTCCCTTTTGAAGTGCTAGTGATTTAAATGAAAATCAAATAGAGTAATTATTTACTAGGGTGAAATTAGTATTATTTATCCCCATTTTTTGCCCAATAGGGTAGTTTTTCAAAAAATCACCCGCTAATAAGGACTAAAATCAAGTGGTTGTTTTTTCAAGGGTAGTAAGTGATAAGTTTAAAAAATGATTTGACTACAAAAATAACGCTTTAGTTTTAAAATTATTCATTGATGTATTGAATCAGTAGGTTGTTAAATGACAATTTATGCTAAAAACGACTACTTCTCTCGTCTCTATTTTCAAAAAGGTCAATCCCACACTAAAACCGCTTGTTTTTTCATCTATGGATTATTACCCCAATTGGTTTACTAAAATTCTCTAATCAACTCATAGTATCCCTATACATTTGTTTCAAGCAAGAAGAAATCGGTCAATAGTTACTGATCACTTTGTTGGCTTTTGAAATCAAATCTAAAAGTCTTTGACTTACATAAAATAGGATAGTATGAAATTAATGAAGACATTTTCTCTGTCTGTGATGTGTGCTCTAGGAGCTTGCCAAATGCAACCAAGACAGCAAGAACTAAAATCAACTGAAAAATACACAGAAGACTGGAAGTCGTTATCGAAGGTAAATAAATCTCCAGATTGGTTTAGAGACGCCAAGTTTGGTATCTATACTCACTGGGGACCAATTTCCGGTGCATTTGTAAATATGAAGCCAAAGCAAAAACTTGCAGGATGGCATGGTATGATGATGTATGGAAAAAATGGTATCCCTAACTGGAGAACTGGTGAGTTACCAAAGCATAAAGATGGAAGTGTCAACAACGACCCAACATCGAACTATTTACATCATGTAGAACAATTTGGTGATCCTGCCGAATTCGGTTACAAATACTTGATCGAAAACTTTAAGCCTACAGGTTTTGATCCACAGAAATGGGCAGAGCTTTTTGAAAAGTCAGGTGCTAAATATGCAGGCCCAGTGGCAATGCACCATGATAACTTTGCGATGTGGGATAGTAAAGCGACAAGATGGAACTCTGTAAATTATGGAGGAGTAGATGTTTCTAAAGAGTTAAAATCTGAAGTTGAGAAAAGAGGGATGAAGTTTATTGCTTCTTTTCACCATGCATTTACTTGGAAGTATTTTGCACCTGCTCATGAATATGGTGGAGTAGATCCAAAAGATTATGATCTATATACTGATCCTCATGATTATTACAACAATGAACCAACAGAAAGATTCTATAAAGAATGGTGGGCTAAACTAAAAGAATATATCGATACCTATCAGCCTGATATTATTTGGTTCGATTGGTGGTTGGAAAATATGAATGAAGAAAGTAGAAAGAAATTCTTAGCCTATTACTATAACAAGGGTATCGAATGGAACAAAGAAGTGGCTGTTCTTTTTAAAGAAGAGACTTTCCCCGAGATTACTGCTGTTCGTGACTATGAAAGAGGAAGACCGAACCAGCCAAAAGAAGATGTTTGGATTACTGATACGTCTCCAGGTACTTGGTTCTATAGATCGAATGCTAAGTTTGTCTCATCCGATGAGCTTGTAGATATCCTTATCGATATTGTAGCCAAAAATGGTAACATGTTATTAAATGTACCTCCAAACCCTGATGGAACAATTCCTGTTGAAATGGAAAACCTTTTATTGGATATGGGAAATTGGTTAGCAGTGAATGGTGACGCTATTTACGGGACAAGACCTTGGACTATTTTTGGAGAAGGACCTACAAGAATCCCTGCAGGTGGACATAAAATTGAAAGAAAGAAAATCAGATATAAAGCGAATGACATTCGATTTACTAAAAAGAGCAATAATGAGTTTTACGCTTTAGTAATGGACACACCAAAAGGTGATATCAAAATCAAGTCGTTAAGCTCAGCGATTGGTCTATTAAATAACAAAATCGAGAAAGTGACCTTACTAGGAAGTAGCGAAGAATTAAAATGGAAAAGAACAGATGATGGGCTAATTATTCAACGTCCGAAGTCTTTCCCAACAAAATTTGCTCATGCTTTCAGAATCTTATGTGAAGGTTACTCTGAAACTGAACTTGGAGGAGAGTTCGAGCAGGTATTATAAATAGGTGCGGTTAAGTATGAGGGGAAGGGAATAGGATTCTGATTAAAAGCATAATGATCAACCCTTCCTCATCTATTACTCCTTTACCTTAAAAGTGTGGTATAATGAGATACAATCTAATGAAGGCATTAGCTGTTAGCTTTTTATTTTTCGTCATTTATAGTTTTTCTATGATCAGCACTCATTCAGAAAAACCTCAGCATTATGCTTACGATACTAATTGGGAGTCGGTGCAAACGTATCAGGTACCTCAATGGTTTAAGGATGCAAAACTGGGGATTTTTGTAGAATGGGGTATTTATAATGTTCCTAGAATTAAAACATCTTATTATGCCCGATGGATGGATTTTGATAGTGTGCAGTACAATGCGAATGGAAAAGTAGTGAATACCAATCCTCATCCTTTGCATAATTTCCACAAGTCACACTATGGAACTTCCACCAAATACGAAGATTTTGTATCTTCTTATACCACACAATCTTTTAATGCTGATGAATGGGCAAGCCTATTTAAAAAATCAGGAGCTAAATACATTATTTCCGTAGCGGAACATCATGATGGTTTCGCTATGTATAATTCAAATCACACTTCATTTAACAGTGTACAACTTGGTCCAAAAAGAGACCTTACGAAGGAGTTAATACAGGCATCAAAAAAGCAAAATTTAAAAATAGGTTTATCCTCACATTTTGCCTACAACTGGAATTTCTATAGTCCGAATTCTTCTTTTCAAGATGAAAATAGGCAACTGGGATTGGCATCTCAGTACCCTTCACAGCCAGTGAGTCAAAATTTTATTGATCATTGGTGGGATAGAACGAAAGATATCATTGACCAATACCAACCTGATTTAATGTGGTTTGACTTCTACATGAATAAAAATGAGTTTAAGCCTTATCATGAAAAATTAGCTCTATACTATTACAATAAAGGCATTGATTGGGAGAAAGAAGTAGTCTTACAATCACAGGATAAATACAGCCATGCTCTACCCAAGGGAACCAATGTGATGAACATTAATTATTCGAAGAACAGAGAGATTAATGAAGAGCAATGGCAGGGGAATATTCCACTGGTAAAATATAACCTTGAGACAGGCGAAGAGAAACATAAAAAAACGAAAAGGGTAATTGAAGATTTTATCGATATTATCAGTAAAAATGGCAATGCTCTTTTGCATGTATTCCCTAATGCTGATGGAACGATTCCCGATAAACAAAAACAAGTATTAGAAGAAATAGGAGAGTGGGTAAACATCAACCAATCTGCAATTTTTGGAGCTTCACCTTGGACGACCCATGGTAAAGGAGCAATCAATACTTTTAAGGGTTCCTTTTCAAAACAATTAAAGGTGAATTATTCAACAAGAGACAGCTATCGTTTTACTAAAAATAACAACAGGTTGTATGTCTTTATGATGAGTAACTCGGAAGATGGTGTATTAGAAGTATCGGATATTGAAAGTAATAATCAGCAGAATAAAATCCGACATATCAATTTGTTAGGTAGTGATGAGAAAGTAGAATGGAAGCAGTCTGATCGGGGCTTATCGATTTTTATCTCTAAACATCAACCTAATAAATACGCTCGTGTTTTTGAAATCGAATTTGAAAACCAAATCATATAAATAGAAATGAAATTATACTGTATTACACTATTCTTTCTAGTGATTTCCCGAATAGGGTTTGCACAGAAAGATCAATTTACCGTCACGAAAAATGAGTGGGGTAAAGAGGGTAAGGAAAAGATTTTTTTATTGGATTTACAAAACCCAAATGGAATGCATATTCAGCTGACAAATTATGGGGCTATTTTGGTAAGGGCAGAAGTACCAGATCGCCACAATAATTTTGAAGATGTTGTATTAGGGTTTGACTCACTTGCTCAATACCAACAACCCAACCCTCTTTTTGGGGCGACAGTGGGACGTTTTGCAAATCGAATTAGAAATGGAGCATTTGAGATTGATGGAGTTCTTTACCATTTGGATACAAAAGGAGGTAAACACTCTATTCATGGAGGTGGTGAATTTAGTAGTGCACTTTGGAAAGTGGAAAAGACCTTTAAAAGAAAGGAAGAAGCAGGGGTTGTCTTTTCATATTTTTCTAAAGACGGTAGCCATGGTTTTCCTGGTAATGTACAATCCAAAGTGACGTATACGCTTACAAAAAATAATGAAATTAAAATTGATTTTGAGGCCAAAACAGACAAGGATACACATATTAGTATGACCAATCATTCTTATTTTAATTTAAATGGAATGAAAAGATCTATTGTGGATCAAGAAATAAGAATTGATGCCAATACAATTACTGCTATTGATAAAGACATTGTACCTACAGGTCAATTAGAAGAGGTAAGGAACACCGAAAAGGACCTTACTGTTCAAAAACCAATCGGTGAAAATATATTTAAGTTAGCCAATAACGGTTACCACTTTTGCTATGTTTTTAATAAAGAAATAAACAAACCTAAAAAGGTTATTGAAGTTGTAGATCCTACTTCAGGACGAACATTATCTGTAGTAACAACACAACCCTCAGTACAATTTTACACAGGTAACTCGTTAGACGGATCTATAATTGGTAAAGGAGGCAAGGCCTATGGAAAACATATTGCCTTTTGTTTAGAAACACAACATCTACCCGATACACCTAACCATCCTAACTTTCCCAGTTCAATGGTGAAAGCAGGAGAGACTTATCACGAAACAGTCATCTATCAATTTGGTGTAGATAAACAGTTGAATAATTAAAGAATGATGAATTAGGTGAAAACCATTTCTGAATTGTGTAAATTGGATTTGCTATCTAACAATCTTATAGGGTACTTTTACAAAGTATTAGGGGTAAATAACTATTATTGGTTCCTTTTCCTTGTAGACTAATTACATGATAAAGAAGTGAATAGATACTTTTGATCATTCTCATAAATGAAATGAATGTATACTTATTAAGCATGAAATTAAAAACTACTTTTTTATTAGCAAGCATACTAACGCTTTGCATTTCATCTGTATTTGCAAACTTTAATGCTTCGGTCGCAACACTTTCTTCTTCTAATAACTTAGTACCCAACTATCAGTTTAAAGATGGAGACGGTAACCCGTCATTAGACGAATGGGAGAATACTTCGGCGACAGCTCCAAATTCAATTACAGCCGTAACTGGCGTAGGAGAAAGCCATCAGGTTCTGATATCAAAAAGTGATCTTTCAGGAAATTGGAGCGATGTGAAAATGGGGTTAACATGGCAGGATTTTGATCTAAATGGTCAAGATGCAATGGCGAAGTTAACGTTATCAGCCAAAGTAAAAGCATCGAACGATGATGGTGTGAAATTCAGGTTTTATCTTCGTTATAGAACAAGAGACATCGACGATAATATTGTCAATAACAATGTTTACTCAGATGTTTTTGTAGTGACAAGCACAGAACAAGAATTTACTGTTCCCTTGGAAATTCCTAATGATGCTTTTCAATGGAATTTAGAAGTACAATTTGGGGGTACCAAAAGTGGTGCAGCTGGAGACCTCTATTTTTCAACTCCTTCTTTATCATTAGATGCAGAAGAAGAAGAGAAACCAGTAGAGCCAAGTGATCCAGAAAATATTATCCCTGATGATAAATTCGCTGACAACCTTGGTAATCCTACATTAGCAGTTTGGTCAAATACATCTAGTGCTGACCCTAATAGTATTACTGCAGTAGAAGGAACTACAAACTATAATAAAGTATTGATCAATAAAGTTGATGGAGGTTCTGGAAATTGGAGTTCATTAGTTTTAGCATTGCCTTGGCAGGATATCGATTTACCTCAGGATACTGAAATGATTACTTTTGAACTGTCAGCCAAAGTATTGGCGTCTAATGAGGACGGTGCAAAATTCAGATTCAACTTTAGATATAAAATGTTGGATGGTGAAAATAATCCACAAAATTATGATGTCAACTCCAATCAATTTGTGATTACATCATCTGAAAAAACATTTACTACAACTTTTGAGATTCCAAAAGACGCTTATCAATGGAATTTAGGAGTACAATTTGGAGGTGTTGATAGTGGAGCTTCTGCTGATATAACTTTCTCTCATCCTGTTTTAAAGATTATCCCTTCTGAGGAACCAACAGATGAGGAAATGGTAGTAGAAGCCAAAGAAAATTTAGCGATTTCTTTCGCGAGTGGTGATGATGCAATGACGGTTACTCAAAATGTAACGTTACCTATTGAAGGTGATAACGAAGTAGCTGTAAGTTGGGTATCGTCCAATACATCTGTAATTTCGAATGATGGAGTTGTCGTTCGTCAGGATGTGGATACAGAAGTGACATTAACAGCGACACTATCCAAAAATGATGCATCGGATACAAAAGATTTTGTATTGAAAGTATTGGGAGAAAGTGCACCTGCTGAGCCTGAAGTGGACAACCTAATTCCAAACTTTAAGTTTGCAGATGATTTGGGAGCACCTTCTTTTGATGGGTGGACAAAAAATACTGCAGAAGCTCCGAATACACTTGATGTTATTGCAGGTGTAGATGATCATAACATTGCCGTTGTAGATAAACAAAACAGTGATGGGAACTGGAATGTATTAATCATTGGACTGCCATGGCAAAATATTGATTATTCTGATCAAGAAGATTCTGTAGCATTTACTTTATCAGCCAAGTTAAAAGCCTCAAATGATGACGGAGCTATTTTTAGATTTTACTTTAGATACAGAACAAGAGATGAAAATGATCAGCAAGTAAATAATGATATCTATTCTGACCGTTACACATTAACTTCCAGTGAAGAAGTATACACCACTTCTTTCAAATTACCGAAAGATGCTTACCAATGGAATCTATCTGTACAATTTGGCGGTAGTGACAGTGGTGCTCCAGCCGAAATCTTATTCTCTTACCCTAAATTATTTGTAGAAGAAGCCGATCAAGGCCCTACTGACGAAGAAAAATTAGCAGAAGCAGTAGAAGCACTAGAAGTTCTATATGCTGATGGAAATGATACAAATAATGTATCACAAAATATTACTCTTGTAAATGAAGGTTTAAATAATACAACAGTTACTTGGGATGCGAGTGCTCATGCGAACATCACTAATGATGGAGAAGTGACAATTACTGACAATGAAGTAACAGCAGACATTGTAGCAACAGTTACTTTAGGTGATTTATCAGATCAAAAATCATTTACCCTTACTACTGCAGCAAGTTCTGATGATGTTATTGTAGAACGAGTGGCGGGTAAATTAGAGGTGGAATATGCAGAAGGTGATAGTCAAGATGCAGTAACAGCTTCTGTTACACTAGCTACTTCTGATGATGAATATGAAGAGGTACAAATTGAATGGAAATCGAGTAATGATGCAGTGATCACGAGTACAGGTGTTTTAACAGTACCTATGGAAGTGACAGAAGTCACGCTAACTGCTACGATTACATTAAATGAAACTTCTACAACAAAGTCATTTGTACTCACTGTACTTAACAATGAAGAAGAATTAATTCAGGAAGCATATGATGCTTTAGCCATTATTTATGCTGAAGGAGATAGTGCTGAAAGCGTTACTTCGGATCTAACATTAATTACAGCAGGGTTGCATAATTCAGGGATTTCTTGGGTCTCTGATAGAACAACGATTACGAACGAAGGAGTAGTTACTAGGTCTTTTAGAAATATCACTACAAACCTAACGGCAACAGTACAATTGGGACAAAGTACTATGATTAAAGAGTTCGAAGTAATTGTAATTGCAGAGCAGGAAGTAACCTCTATTGATCAAGATAAGGCGATACTAAATGTATACCCTAACCCTACTTTTGGTGATGTGACTTTGACTTCTTCATTACCCTTCCAAGGAGTAGATATTTACAACTTGATTGGAGTAAAAGTGAAGACGATACAATTCGTTCACCAAACACAAAAAACGACGCTTAATTTAGATGACCTACCAAGAGGTCAGTACATTTTAAGAGTAAATAACCAGCCGATAAAATTTATCAAAAAATAAGGGACGGTTATAAATAAGGAGACTAAAAACAGCCTGGGTGATTCAGTTCATTTAGGCTGTTATTTTTATATACTAATGAGTGGTTTGATTAGTATTCTAGGCTAAAGGATATACCACATTTTTGTCTCAATAAAATAAGCTAGAATATAAATACATAATGATATTTTGGTGTGATGAGTACTAAGAAATCAATACTGTGTGATTTCAATTAGACATTGTAAGTAGAATTGAATACCCGACTTTATATGAGATCATTTGCAGTTCAGTAATTAATTATGGAGACATAAGAAAAGCCTTAGAAAACAATTCTAAGGCTTTATCATCTGCTATTTGAATTAGATATTTAGTTGAGAGTATTGTAGTTTATTTAACTTGTTGAGTGAATTGTTTGTAGTTAGTTTATTACTTACAAATGTGATTACAGTGCTTTTGGATTTGCCTTTGTTTCGACAGTTATTTGAGCCTTTTTTAACCCTTTTCCCGTTGCTGAAATGATGATTTTACCACCATCACCTTTATTAGCTCTAGCGATAACTAAGGCCATACCATTAAAGAACTTTAGTTTTTTATTTTCAGGTAAGGTTAATGAAGCAGGGTCGCCATTGCCTGTAGCTTCAAAAGTGCCATCACCAGTTACTGAGAATTGAATCTGACCGTTATATGTCGCACAGAAGTTGCCTTCAGTATCCAATGCTCTCGCTGTAACAAATACTAAATCCTCTCCATTGGCAGATGAAATGATTTTTCGATCAGCTGTCAGTTCAATATTCTTAGCTTTTGAGGTCGTATTAATCACTTCCTCACTCACTACTTTATCTCCATTATAAGCGACTACTTTTAGCTCCCCTTTCTCATAAGGAACGTCCCATCTTAATCGATAGGGTGAAGGATAATTATAAGGACCTTCATAATACGAGAACTTAATAGGCACTATACCCTTATCTACACCTTTTACTTTTTTCCCTAAACTTATACCGTTAAGAAATAGCTCAGCTGATTCTGCATTGGTATAGGCAAAAACAGGAATTTCTTTTCCTTCATAACCCTTCCAGTTCCAATGAGGAAGTAAGTGTACCATTGGTGTATCTGTCCACTGACTTTGATAGAGATAAAATCTATCTTTTTTAAATCCACATAAATCTACAGGTCCAAAGAAAGACGACTTGTTCGGCCAATCATCGTTCCAATACCCATTGGTCGAGTTGTCTCTACCACCATAAGGTGTTGGCTCTCCCAAGTAGTCAAAACCCGTCCACATAAACTCACCTAGTATACTAGGGTTCTCTTCTAAGAATTTAAATTCCATATCGGGAGGGTAAGACCAAATTGGTCCAATGATATCATAACTTGTTACTTGGTGGTCTGTGTTTTTCTCATATTTCTCTAAGAATGGAGTGTGATATACTCCTCTTGAACTAGTAATAGACTCTGTTTCTGAACCATATACAATCCAGTCAGGATAGTTTTCCTTAATTTCAGCATATTTGGCTGCTTTATAATTGAAGCCAACGATATCAACATGATGTGCTAGTTTATTTTTTATCGAATTTTCATATTGATTAAAACCCGCAGTATTGGGTCTCGATGGATCTTCTCTATGACAGATTTCTCCAAGTTTTTGTGCTACTTTCCATCCATCTTTCTCTTTTTGTTCCCTGATTTCATTTCCGATACTCCACATAATAATCGAAGGGTGGTTACGATCTCTTCGAATCATATCTGTAAGGTCTCTTTCATGCCATTCATCAAAAATGGTATGGTAACCGTTCTCAATTTTCTGGATACCCCATTCATCAAAAGCTTCATCAATCACCAATATTCCCATTTCATCACACAGTTCCAGTTGTTCTCTGCTAGGCGGGTTATGAGAAGTTCTGATCGCATTTACTCCCATCTCTTTCATAATTTCCAATTGGCGTTCTGTTGCTCTTCTATTTACTGCAGTACCCAATGGGCCTAAATCATGATGTAAGCAAACCCCTTTCAACTCAGTTCGTTTTCCATTTAAGAAGAAACCATCATTTGCAGTAAACTGGATACTACGTACACCAAATTTGGTTGTATAACGGTCTAATATTTTTCCGTTTTTATCTTTTAATTCCGTTTCTAATTGATAGAGGTGTGGAGAAGTGAGTGTCCATAACTGAGGCTGAATTAAGTTAAATGATTGTTCTGAAATGATAGTCTTACTACCTTCTGCCACTGCTTTATGTTGTAATTCTTTGACGGTTTCCCCCAAGTTATTTTTGATAGTTTGTACTACGGAAACAATTTGATCAGCCGCTTTGAAATTCTGAATTTCCAATTGGATATTGACACTAGCTACTTTAGCTGATACGTTAGTCGATGTAACAAAAGTACCCCAATGTGCGACCCGAATATCATTATTGATATTTAACCAAACTTTTCTGTACATTCCTGCACCAGGATACCACCTTGAAGATAAGTCTTCTGGTTTAGCTTTTACTGCAATAATATTCATTCCTTCTTGATGAAGGTAAGGGGTTAAATCATATTCAAAGCCTAAGTACCCAAATGGTCTTTTTCCTAGATAATGCCCATTGATCCAGACCTCTGAATTTTTCATTACACCTTCAAATTCAATGGCAATATTTTTTTCTTTTTGAGTATTAGTTAAAGTAAAGCTTTTTCTATACCAGCCCTCACCATGAAAAGGTAGTCCACCACAGCGAGCATTATACTCTTTTGAAAAAGGCCCTTCAATGGCCCAATCATGAGGTATTTGTACTGTCCTCCACTTTGAATCGTCCAGTGTTGGTGATTGTCCATCTTTTACCTCACCTTTAAAGAATTTCCAATCGTTATTGAAATCTGTATGTCCCGTAGACTGTCCATATACTAAGCTCGAACAGAATAACAAAACAAAGAAATTGATCAAGTAATATTTCATTCGCTTTTCCTTTTATGATTCGTTTTGCTTCTCTTTTTATAGAAGTTAAAGCAATGTATAGAGTATGTTGGTGAGTTATCATGGAGGATTGAATAGAAAAAAATACCCCCCTTTTATTCATAGTATTATTAGGTTTATTTTTCTATTCAAAACTTAGAAAGGGAGATGGTTTCGTTTTGGTGAAGCTTAATTGTAAGGTTATCATAGAATATAAATGAGAAGTGATTTAGGTATAGAATGAAGTAATAATCCTTCAGAATAAGAGGGGATTTTATTTAATTTCTATCCTACACCCTTAACTGAAGTGAGTTTCTGATAGCTTTGATCCAAACGAATTAATCAATGCAATTGAAATGAAATTACTCTATCCAATTTTATTAAGCTCGATACTATTATTTTTTATATCGTGCAATCAAAAACAAGAACCAAAGAAGTTCAACAAGCCTAACATTATTTGGGTAATGCTTGAAGATATATCACATGACTTTGAATGTTATGGTATGCCTGCAGTAAAAACGCCGATATTTAATGCATTAGCGAAGGAAGGAACGATCTATTACAATTGTTTTGGTACAGCGTCTATCTGTTCAACCAATAGATCAGCGATGATGGTAGGAGCACATCAACGTCTTACCAATACACATCACCACAGAAGTAATAGAAACGAACCTTTAGCAGCTCCATTTAAACCTTTTACTTATCAATTAAAGAAAGAAGGGTATACGACTATTTTAGGTCATACCAAAGTAAGAGGAAGAGGAAGAAAAGTAGATGTCAATTTTAAGCACAATAAGATTGGTAATTGGGAAGAAGACTATGGTTTATTTGATAAATACGATGAGTTTACGGTAGAAGATCAACCATTCTTTGCTCAGATACAATTGAATGTTACGCATAGAGGTGATTGGTGGAATGAGGTGAGAACACAATCTGAACACCCTGTTAACCCTACTGATGTACAGCTACCACCAGAATATGCAGACCATCCAGCAATTCGTCTAGATTGGGCCAAATATCTTGATCAGGTAGAATATGCAGATGCTGAGATGCAGATGTTGATTGATGAATTGAAAGAGAAAGGGCTATATGAAAATACGGTAATCATTGTAATTGGAGACAATGGAAGATGCAACATAAAAGGTAAAGGTTACTTGTTTGATTCCGGATCAAGAATTCCTCTGATTATTAAATGGCCAGAAGGGTATGAGCATGATGAAGAGTCTCGCCAAATTATCGCAAGTACAGATATTACGGCTACTATTTTAGATATCGCTGGGGTTGACTTACCAAACTATCTAACGGGTCAATCTTTTATTGATGAAAATTTCGACCGTAAAAATGTTTATTCATTTAGAGGACTATGGGATGAAATTCCAGAACAGTCGAGTTCAATCACAAATTCAGAATTTAGGTATATCAGAAACGACAAACCAGAAATTCCATACGATGCTCATCAAGGGTATTTGGAGTGGTATCGTCCGGCAGTGCATGTGATGAGGACATTAAGCGAAGATGGAAAATTGAATGAAGTACAGCAAAAATGGTTTTCTAAATCAAAACCAAAGGAAGAGTTGTATCATATAAAAAATGATCCTTTTGAAATAGACAACTTGGCTAACAATCCAGAATACAGAGATGTATTAAAGATCATGAGAAAAGAAGCCATGCAAGCGGACCAAAGAATGGCTCCGGTAGCTTCAGTTTTTGATCCTAATCCTGTACCTGGTTTGGCGCCTATAGAATATATAAAAGAATATCATCCGGAAGCATATAAAAGAATGATTGAAGGAGAAGAAATTGGACACAGTAAGTACATGAAGTTGTACAAGGACTACTTATCAAAGCAGAATACGAATACTAAATAAC
Source organism: Flammeovirga agarivorans (assembly GCF_012641475.1). Taxonomy (NCBI): domain Bacteria; kingdom Pseudomonadati; phylum Bacteroidota; class Cytophagia; order Cytophagales; family Flammeovirgaceae; genus Flammeovirga; species Flammeovirga agarivorans. The sequence goes on from NZ_JABAIL010000003.1 coordinate 630,191, forward strand.
AGACAAACTGACTAGTTCAAAATTGTTCAATAGCCGGCAGTTTTGTTGGCTATTGAACTTCTCATTATTTACTGACTACTCCTTCTCAATTCTTGATGAAAGTGAATAAATTGTGTTACATTTTGTCTTAAATGTTTCCCTGAAAGATATTTTCTTTAATAAATAAACGAACCAATTGCAGGCAGTTTTGCAGGTTCTGACCGTATTATGCTACTGATTTATCTTATTCTTGCCTATTTTTCCTACAACTCTTACTTTACTTGCTATCGATTATATTTTTATCCAAAAATGATTAAATAAGATACTTTTAGGTCAATATTGTGTTCATTATGCTGCTAGTGACCACCTATCTTTGTGTTATAACAAAGAAATAAACTATCTTTTTTAACATAAATGGAATGAAGAAATTATTATCATGTTTAGCATTGGCTGGAGTAATGGCTTGTCAGAAGCCTGCAACTAACCAAACTGATGTTTCAAACAACACAGACAAACCAAATATCATTATTTTTTATGTGGATGATCTTGGTTATGGCGATATCGGAAAAAACGGATTAATTGGAGCAGAAACACCGGAAATTGATAAATTGGCCGATGGAGGTATTCTCTTTACAGATGTTCACTCACCTCATGCTACTTGTACACCATCGAGGTATTCAATGCTTACAGGCGAATATGCGTTTAGAAAAAAAGCACAAATCTTACCTGGAGATGCTCCATTGCTTATCAACCCGAATACAAGAACATTACCCGATATGCTTAGAGAAGCAGGTTATGCCACGGGTGTAGTAGGAAAATGGCATTTAGGTTTAGGTAACGGTAATGTTGATTGGAATAAGGCCGTTAAACCAGGTCCATTGGAAATCGGTTTCGATTACTCGTTCTTACTTCCTTCAACTGGAGACAGAGTTCCTTCAGTATATTTAGAAAATCATAATGTGGTTAACTTGGATCCTAAAGATCCTATTACCGTTAGCTATAAGAAAAATATTTCAGATCGTCCTACAGGTAACGATCATCCAGAGTTGTTAAGACAAGGTGCAGATAAGCAACATGGGAATACGATTATTAATGGTATATCTCGTATTGGTTATATGAAAGGTGGAGAAAAGGCGCTTTGGACGGATGAAGATTTCCCTGAGAAATTAGCCGGTAAAGCTTCAGACTTTATCACAAAACATAAAGACGAGCCTTTCTTCTTATATTTTGCATTTCATGATATCCATGTTCCTCGTTTGCCTTCAGATAAATTTAAAGGTAAATCACCAATGGGTCTAAGAGGGGATGTGATTTATCAAATGGATTATACAACAGGTTTAGTAATGAAAACATTACGAGATCTAGGTATCGAAGAGAATACATTAGTAATCTTTACATCGGATAACGGGGCAGTGCTTTCAGATGGTTATGATGATAAAGCAATTGAGCTATTAGGAGATCATAAACCAACAGGTCCATATGCAGGAGGGAAGTATTCTTCATTAGAAGGAGGAACAAGAGTGCCAATGATTGCTTACTGGCCGAATAGAATTAAAGCCGGTCAGACAAATGATGCTACATTCTCACATATTGATTTTTATGCTTCTTTTGCTGAATTATTAGGAGAGGAGATTCCTCAAGGTGTAGCAATAGATTCGAAAAGCATGCTACCTGCTTTATTAGGCGAGTCTCAACAAGGTAGAGATTTTATGGTGGAAGAGGCATTTTCGTTAGGAATGCGTCATGGAAAATGGAAGTATATTCAACCTATTCCAAAAAAGAGGCGAATTCCAGATTTTATGGATAAGAAAAAGTTTATCAAAGGCGGACTTTCTCACCAACCTCAATTATTTAACTTAGAAGAAGATATCGCAGAAGATAAGAACATTGCAGAACAGCATCCTGAAATCGTTGCATTAATGCAAGGGAAATTGGATTCTATTAAAAAGGTAAACACTGTTCCTTCTAAATAATATTTGCCCCAAAGGTTTGTATACTTTATTACTCATTGAGTATACAAACCTTTTTTACCCACTAATTCAAGAACATACATCTAATCGGAACTAATAAAAATAGAGATTACTTATAGATATAGAGATGTGATTCTGTTTAATTTTTTAAAGCATTCGACAGATATAAGATGAAAAAAATAAATTTGATACTTCTACAGCTACTATTTTTTATAATATCAGCAGTAGCATCAGAAAAATACTATGTGAGTTCTTCCGTTGGAAACGATAAAAACCCAGGGACTGAAGAAGCTCCATTGCAAACTTTAAAGAAAATCTCATCCATTAAACTAAAAGCAGGAGACCAAGTATTCTTCAAAAGAGGAGATCGTTTTGATGGTCATTTTGTAGTCAACGGATCAGGAAAAAAAGGTAAAGAGATTGTCATTTCGTCGTACGGGGATGGTGCTTTACCTATTATTACCGGTGAAGTAGGAAAAGAAAACGGAGGAGATTACCAAGAAGCAATACTTATCAAAAACCAAAGTCATATTATTATTGAATACTTAGAGATTCATAATGAAAGACTGACTGAAAGAGAAAATGTAAGAAGCCAAGATGCTTTTGGAATTTACGTTTTAAACAACGGAGTAGGGAGTATAGAGAACTTTACTTTCCGTCACCTAACATTCAAAAAAGTCTATGCACCTCAACCTGTTTTGAAAGAAAAAGGAGAGAAAGCATTCAATGGTTTAGAGGTAGCAGCATTACGATTTTTTAGTACTAGAAATATGAATCCTTCCAAGATGAAAAACATCAAAGATGTACTTATGGAAGAGTGTTATTTCGAAGATGTTCAACGATTAGGTGTTCATATAAAACATGGAGGGAGTAAGCCAGAATTAAAGGATCACCCTATGAATTTTAATGAAAACTTTATTTTTAGAAATAATGAATTTCATCATACGGGAGGTACTTGTATCCTTCCAATCAGAACGAATAACGTTTTAATTGAAAAGAACTTATTCAACTACCCAGGTGATGATTCTGACCCAAGAATGCCACATAGAGGTAGTGCTGTTTGGACTTGGAGATGTAAAAATACGGTAATCCAATACAACGATTGTTTGCATATTAGAGGCTATCTAGATTCTCATGGTGTTCATATCGATCATGAAAACTTAAACACTTTTATACAATACAACTATATGGAAGATTGTGAAGGTGGATTTGTTGAAATATTGGGTGGAAATGTCAATTCTGTTTATCGTTATAATGTATCAGTTAATGACGGTTGGAGAGAAAATCCTAAATGGAAAACAAGTAACCATACGCTATGGATCAATTATAAAATACCCAACGGCGAACATTATTGTGAAAACAGTTACGTCTATAACAACTCTGTTTATGTAGATCAAGGCTTTAAAACTTCGATCGATATGAAAGGGAAAAAGACTTATATCTTCAATAATATATTTGATTATGCTAAGGGGGAAATGGGTACAAAACAAACGATGATCGATTCGAGAGGAACTACATTTTTCTTATCAAATAACGCTTATCATGGTATAGTAGCCAACCGTTTTACATCAAAAGATCTAGCTCCCATTTTCATGTCCAAAGTATATGATAAAAAAGGCAACTTTATGATGTCAGAAGACGGTAACGATCTGAGCAATGGTATTGTGAAGTTTGGCCCTAAAGTAGTAGGAGCAGGAAAAGGAGTATTTGCGGAAGTAGCTGAGTTTCCAAAAGTAGATTTCTTTGGGAATCCCATTGATTACCCTTCAGGAAAAGTGGCTGTTGGCGCTTTTGATGTTCAAATGAAAGCAGCAATAACGATTGAACTAAATAAGTTAAAGACTGCTGAAGCTACAGCATTTGTAAATAAGTATGGTCATGCAAAAATAACAGCGGATACCAAGTCGAAAGCTGTAAAAGTGGAATTCTCAAAAGAACAAAAAAATATGCCTGTTAGAGTATTTGACCATACTGGAAAAATGATCTATAGAGGTAGTTTAATCGATGCATCATCACTAGACATTGATGTGAATTTAGAGCATGTAAAAAGTATTGTGTACGTTATGTTAGGAAATGGTGTTGACCGTTTCACCAATAAGATAACCGTAAGCAAATAAGCGTAATACAGTTTAATTATTTAGAAAGTAGAATTTCAATGAGAATTGAATATTTAGGTATTGAAATTCTACTTTCATCCTATTTTGACATTTAGACTTTTAAACAATACATGTTGAAGTCAAAATACAGCTACTTTAAGTGAATTTATGTCATAAATACAATTAAAAAATAGGTGATATTTGGATTATACATAAACTGAAAAAGAAATGAATTTACTAGCAATTACATTAATCCTTCTTGCAAGTTTTTTTCAAGGAACATTTGGATTAGGAATGAAACATATCTCACCATTAAAATGGGAAAACTGGTGGGTTGTACATGCTTTAGTGGCGATGATTATTTTCCCAATAGCATGGGCAGTAATTGCTGTACCTGAGACGTTTACTATAATTGGTGAGTCAGACAGTAACGTATTAATGATGGCGATGTTGTTTGGTTTTCTTTGGGGAATTGGAGGAATCCTTTTTGGAGTAAGCGTAGAGTATACAGGGGTGTCGATTACTTATGGTATTGTGATGGGTTTAGCGGCATCTGTAGGTTCATTAATTCCTATGTTCCAAATGGAAGAATTGCCTGCTAATTTCAATACCGTAATTGCAGGAGTAGGTTTGTTATTAGTCGGAGTAGCTATCACAGCTGTGGCAGGTGTAAAAAGAGATAAAGCACAAAAAGTAGTAAGTGAAGATACAATGATTATGGAAGACGATGGAGATGTCTTAGTGGCTCCTCCGAAAGTAGAGACGACACCAAAGAAATCCATAAAAACAGGAGTGGCTATTGCGGTAGCTTGTGGTGTATTATCGGCTTTATTAAATGTAGGTTTTTCTAACGCGGCTCCAGTGGCGGAGTTGGCAGTTTCAAAATATAATGTAGACCCCAAAGATGCTAGTTTAGTAGCATGGGTTGTTGTGTTGATAGGCGCTTTTGCTATGAATGCCTTATACGCGGTTTACAAGTTAGTTGTGAATAATTCTTGGGGTGACTTTTCCACACCAAACAGTACAAAAGCATATACTTGGGCAATTCTTGCAGGTTTATTCTGGTTTGCTGCTTTAGGTGTATATGGTCAAGGTGCTGCATTGATGGGGTCTTTAGGCCCAGTGATTGGATGGCCAATGATGCTTGGTTTGGCATTGATTATTAGTAACGTTTGGGGGTATAGAGAAGGAGAATGGAAAAATGCTTCTCAGCCTTTTAAAGTACTATTAGGAGGACTTGCTGTACTTATTGTTGCCATTTGTATTCTAGGGTATTCCAACTTATAAAAATTACTAACAGTGTACTAGACTGGTGCACATAATAACTATCAGTTCCTATAGACATAGTCTTAAGGGACATAAAGCTTAATTGAATGAAGATTATTGATATACAACCTTACGTTCTCTCGCAAGACTTAGAAACACCCTTCTACTTCTCGCAATGGCACTATGCCTCAAGAAAGATCTGTTTGGTGAAGGTGACACTTGAAGATGGAACTTACGGTTGGGGCGAAGGTTATGGCCCAGCAGATATGATCAAAACTGGAATAGATTTTTTCAAACCATTTGTACTTGGCGAGAATGCTTTAGAAAATGAAAAAATCTGGCAGATTATGTATTTAAGATCAATGGATTTTGGTCGTAGTGGTATTTTCAATGCAGCAATTAGTGCAATTGATATTGCCTTATGGGATGCCAAAGGTAAACTGCTCAATCTACCGGTCAGTGTGTTATTGGGTGGGGTTAAAAACCCAGTGATTCATCCTTATGCGACAGGATTTTATTTCACAGATTCTCCAACTTTAGAGGAGGACTTAGCAAAAGAAGCAAAAATATATAAGGAACTTGGTTTCAAGGCTGCAAAAATGAAAGTAGGTTTAGGAATCGAAAAAGACGTACATTATGTTGAGTTGTTAAAGAAACACCTTGGTGATGATGTAAAACTAATGATCGATTCTAACCATGCCTACAATTATAGAGAGGCATTGAAACTTTGTAAACGAATTGAACATTTAGATATTGGCTGGTTTGAAGAGCCAGTTCACCCCGAAGATTACAAAGGTTATAGTAAACTAAGGGAGAATACAACCATTCCAATTGCTGGAGGGGAGTGTGAATATTTAAGACACGGTTTTAAGCGTTTATTTGAAACCGAAAGTGTAGATATCGCTCAACCAGATATTTGTGCATCAGGTGGACTAACGGAAGCAAAGAGAATTGCAGCGTTAGCTTCTTCTTATCACAAAGACATTGTACCACACTCATGGGGAACTTGGATTGCAATTAGTGCAGCCGTTCACTTTGTGTCTAACTTAGACCAAAACCCAGGTAGAATGTTTAGAAATGCTCCAATGATTGAATTGGACCGTACAGAAAACCCACTTAGAGATGATGTAACAAAGCATAGTATCCAAGTGAATAACGGAGAGATCCAAGTACCTACAACACCAGGTTTAGGTGTAGATGTAAATCAAGAATTCTTAGAAAAATATTCGATAGATAAAAATGCAAGTACTGAACCACTATGGTCATAAAGGCCTATATATCGACGGAGAGTTTGTAGAATCATCTTCAAAAAATATTTTTGATTTAAAATGCCCAGCAAATGAAGAGACAATTGCTACAATTTCTTGGGCAGAGAAAGAAGATACAGAACGTGCTTTAAAAGCTGCTGAAGAAGGTTTTAAAGTGTGGTCAAAAACTCCAGTTCAGGAGAGAGTAGACAAAATGATGGCTTTAAGAGCAAAGCTATTAGAAAATAAAGATTTGTTGAAAGAGGTGATTTCTCATGAAATGGGAAAAACTTTTGACGGTGCAGATGAGGATGTAGTGAGTATTACTAATTCACTAGAGTTTTATGGAAAAGAAATTTTAGCAAAAGAAGACTTCGAAATTCCAGATAGAGAAGGAACACACCGACATACAATGGTACATCAACCTTTGGGTGTAGTTGTTGCTTTCTTGGCGTATAATTTCCCATTGCTAAACCTTGGTTTTAAACTGGGTCCTGCCCTAGCGGCAGGGTGTTCTATCATTATCAAACCGTCAGAAATTTCACCACTATCGGCATTGATGGTAGCAGAATATGCTCACGAAGTTGGTTTTCCTAAAGGTGTTATCACAGTATTATGTGGTAACAGACAAAACGTGGGTATTCCATTGTGTGAGAGTACTGTACCTCGATTAATTACGATGATTGGTGCCACTTATACGGCCCAAAAATTAATTGAGCAAAGTATCAAATCTTCCATCAAAAGATACTCGATGGAGTGTGGTGGTAATGCACCGTTTATTGTATTTGATGATGCAAATATTGAAGATGCTTTAGCAGTAGGTACTGGAGTGAAATATGGCAATACGGGTCAGATTTGTGTAGCCCCTAACCGATTCTTTGTGCAGGAAGGTATCTTCGAAGAATATGTAAAACGCTTTGTAGAGATTGCCGAATCTAAAAAATTAGGTTTTGGTAGAGAAAACAACCCAGATATGGGGCCTTTAGTAAGTGAAAAAGCAAGAGATGGTGTACATCAGTTTGTACAAGATTGCTTAGGTCAAGGAGGAACGTTACTAACTGGTGGCGAGAAGGTAGAAGGCAAAGGTTTCTACTATAAGCCAACAGTGATAGTGATGGATGACCCGAAGGCTGCCGTACTTCAACATGAAGTATTTGGACCAGTAGCGGTAATTCTGAAGTTCAAGACAACGGAAGAAGTGATCCAGAAATCTAACGATGTTACTGCAGGTTTAGCTTCTTATGTATTCACTGAAGACGAGGATAAGTTAGAAGAAGTGACGATGGCTTTAGAATTTGGAGAAGTTCAACAAAACGGAGTAAAATACGACATTTATCTGCCCCACTTAGGAGTGAAAAATAGTGGTTTAAGTATGGACTGTTCAAAGTTTGCTTTGGACGATTACTTAGTGCAGAAAAGAGTGAGTAAAAAATTATAAAAATGAGTGTACCAGAAAAATTCATTAGTTGTGATTGGGGTACTTCTAATTTTAGGTTAAGAGTGATCAAAACAGATACTCTTGATGTATTAGAAGAGTTTCAAACAAACAAAGGAGTGAAAAAGGTGTACAGAGAATACTTAGAGCAAAAGAAAGTAGACCAAGGTAGGTATTTTTCAAACTACCTTGTAGAACAACTTTCTAATATCTCTACAAGTATTGATGACAAAGTGATTGTTGCATCAGGCATGATTTCTTCATCTATTGGGATGAAGGAATTAGGCTACTCTCAAATGCCCTTTGATGCTTTTGGAGAAAATCTATTTAGTAAACGACTTTCATTAGCAAGAAACCTATCTGTATTGATGGTCTCAGGGGCTAGAACGCAAGATGATGTGATGCGTGGAGAAGAGGTACAGGCAGTAGGGTTGTCTACTCTTTTACCTGTTCAGAAAGAGGGTGTACTTATACTTCCAGGTACCCATTCAAAGCATTTATCTTTTAAGGATTCCAAGTATACTGAGTTGAATACATTTATGACAGGAGAGATGTTCGACATTATCTCTAATCAAAGTATTTTACGCAATTCGGTTACTCCGGGTGAAATGAATGAAGCAGCCAAAGCACATTTTATTCAAGGGGTAAGAGTCGGTGCAGAAGAAGGGTATACCAACCAGCTTTTTAAAATTAGAGCACACGACTTAATTTCTAATGTAGATAAAACAACTGCATACTATTATCTTAGTGGCTTGTTAATCGGTGATGAGTTAAGTTACTTAAAAGAGTATGATTCATCGATTTGTATGGCAGCTTCTGGTAAAATTAATGAGTTGTATCAATTGGCGTTAAATGACCTTATTGAGAAGAAAGACAACTTAATAGTTTTTGAAGAAGATGTTATTGAAAAAGCATTATTAATAGGTCAAAGAAAGATTTTAGAACAATATGTCTAACCAAACAACTTTTTCGTGGGAGGCTTTTGAAGCAGCTCCCGTTGTAGGAATCCTAAGAGGTGTCACAGTAGATACATTAAATAGAATTATACCTGTCTATCAAAAAGCAGGATTTTCTACGATTGAAATTACGATGAATACTGAAGGAGCAACAGATTTAATCGCTCAATTAAGAGATGAATATCCATCGCTAAATGTAGGTGCAGGTACTGTTTGTTCTATGGATGACTTAGAAAAAGCATTAATGGCTGGAGCACAGTTTATTGTTACGCCAATTCTTAATGAAGAGGTTATAATAAAATGTAAAGAAATCGGTGTTCCAAGTTTTGTGGGTGCATTAACACCAACAGAGATATACAATGCTTGGACATTAGGTGCGGCAGCGGTAAAAGTTTTTCCATGTAGTCAGTTTGGTGTAGGGTATATCAAAGATGTGTTAGCTCCATTAAATACTATTAAATTATTACCTACAGGTGGTGTGACAAAAGATAATATTGCGGACTTCTTTAAAGTAGGAGCCATAGGTGTAGGTATGGGCGGTTCTTTGTTTCCCAAACCATTAATGGAAGAAGGAAAAGAAGAAGAACTAATGCAATATTTGATCAGTTTAAAAAAAGAAATACCAACAGCGACGATACTCTCTTAAATCAATGAAATTTCTAAAGCTATTTTTAGTATTTCAATTATTCCAATCTTATTCTTGGGCATATGAGGTAAAAACTGAGGTTGTAAAGACTGTAGATGGTTTTGCCTTGCCAATAACAATATTACTACCGGAAGGGGAAGGACCTTTTCCGGTAGTTTTTAATGTTCATGGTGGCGGTTGGAATGGTGGAACGACGACCCAAGTACCCGAGGCGAGTGTAGGTGATTTTGCGGCAACAATTACAGATGAAACCCAAGTAATACATGTTGGTATAGGTTATCGTTGTAAACTACAAAATGGAACTTTTGAAAAAGCAATACAGGATATCGATGCCGCTTTCAAATGGTTTTCGAAAAGAGCGAAACTATATCAAGCTGATATGAAAAGAGTGGGTTTTACGGGAGGATCTGCAGGAACACCATTGTCAAGTGTATATACGCAAACCGTTAAAGATTGCAAGTTATATATAGGTATTAATGGAGTATATGATCTTCCAAAAAGAGATCCTAAAAAATCGTCTTTCCCAGATAAAAAAACAGCACACCTTTATAAGATTGACACTGAAGAAACCATGAGAAACGCTTCGGCTGTTTATCATCTAAAGCCAAACAAAATTCCATATACGTTGCTGGTTCATGGTACTTATGATCATACCATTGACATCATACAGAGTCAAAATTTCCAGAAAGAAATTGAAAAGAAAGGAGGGAAATGTGAATTACTATCCTTTGAAAAAATACCTCATGGGTTATTACGGACTTACTATCCTCATGTTTATGAGACCACTGTAAATAGAGTCACTGAGCTGTATGTTAGTGAATTAGGGGTAGATCGAAAAGCCATAGACCTTGTAAATAAGAAATTAGCGATAGAATTAGAAAAATATAGGGATCTTAAAACGCTATCAAAAGATAAGATTTTAGGCAAATGGTCGTGTCCCAAAAAATGGTTACAAGATGCATTAGAAGTGACATTCACTACGGATAATATTGTTAGTATAAAAGTAAATAACCAACCTACCGTAACTACTGCTTATCATATGGAAAATGAGCAAGTCATTGCAAAAGTTGGAAACAGGAAGTATGCGTTTAGAATGCAAATAAACGGTGTACTGTATTATTACCGAACTGTAAAGCAAGCGGAAGGCAGGAAGGTAATGTTTGAAAAGAAAACTGAAAATTAAAATTGTATATATTCATTCAAAGAAAGTTTATGATAAAAGGATTTAACCGCTGGTTGATCCTTTTTTTATTGTACAATTATGTAAATATCAATATCGTACTACTTATGGTGTAAATAAGGAAAGAAGTGTGCAGATTATATACCTAATTTTAAAATATATTAAATAATAGAAGTCAAAAGGGGATTGATTTGGAAATATTTCATGAATTCAACGAGGAAATTATCAAAATGATTATAACATAGTATGCCTGATTTGATATCGGTGTACTACCCTTCTTCCAAGTTGAAATAAATAATCAATTACTTTTTGATCCCAAATACTTTGGAATACTAATATACCAGCACCTGTATTCTACTGTTTTATAAAAGCACTATTTCAAGTGTTTAAGTGAACGAATTACTATCTGTACTTACTAAATTTTATGACGATGAAACAAATTATTTTACTTTCTTTTCTATTAGTTTTTACTACTCTTTCAAATAGTATTGCTCAAACCTCTAATTATTTTACAGAGAAATTGGTATTTGCCACAAATCATCCAATACTCAATTATGGTAATACCACATCTTACCTTAAAGGGATGAGGTATGAAACATTAATGGCTACAGAGGAAGATAGTCTTGTAGGACGGTATAGAAGTTACCTCCCTCAAGTATCTCAAATGACCAATCCAATGCCATTAAATGAAGCTGTAGAATTCGAGATGCGTACTGCAAAAAGTATGGGGGTTGATGGCTTCAAATTTTTTGTCAACGTAGATGCCAATAAATATTACCTTAATAGGTTTATCGATGTAATTATCGAGTATGTGACTGTTGCATCACGAAAAGATATTGATTTCCAATTTTCAGTATGCATCAACTTTCCAAAATGGACCAAAAGGAGAGCAGATTATTTAAAAGAGACGACTTTCCAGAGGTTGGACCAGTTGTTTAAAAGAACGAACTACTCTAAACTGTGGTTAAGAAATAATAAAAATGAGATCGTTGTCTTTACTACAGAAAGTAGTAAGATTATTCAAGAATGTATACCAAAAAGAGATGTAAAATATTTTTTGGATAACCCAACAATCTTCAAGAAAATCGCTGGGGAATATGATGAGATAGAGAAAAGGTTAGGAACTCCGATTTCTATAGTTTACCATTCTTCATTTCCTCCTAATGTATCGTATAACCATTTAGTATTAGATCATTTTCCAGCACTATCTTGTGTAAAATACTCTCAATTTTATGACCCTGGTGTTGAAAGTATTAGAAAAATCTGTAAGCAAAGAAAAAGACCTTTTATTCAGCATGTATTTCCTGATCAGTTAAGTACACAAATGATTTTAAAGGAAAATGATAAAAAGGTCGCGGAAAAATCAAAACTCAGTTATACCTTAAAAAAGAAAGATGTGTACCTGAAATCACAAAGTTTAAAACTAACACAAGGATTCAGAGATTTATTGGGTAAAGCGGTTTCTAGAGATGCAGACTTTATAGATGTAAGTTCTTGGAATCTTTATGAAGAAGGGTCACATTTAGCACCCGAAATGCACCATGGATATGCAAATGGCTTATTGCTTAAGTACTACAAAAATATTTGGAAAACTGGCGTCGAAAAGATCGAGAAAGAATTCGTAATTACTTCTTACAAAAGCTATAACAGTACTCAAAGAGCAGATACAGATATTGAGGTAAGAACCAGTTTGTCTATGTACCCTGATAAAGATCAAGATAGTATAGAAGTGGTGACAGTTCTTAATTATCCTGCGGATGTTTACTGCAATAATAAGTATTTGGGAGAAGCAAAAAAGGGTATATCAGCTTTCTATGCTCCAAAGAAAATAGGGACAGTATCCGTTGAAGTGAAAAGAAAGAATAAAGTGGTGATCGGATATGAAACGCCAAAAGCAATTATCAGTTCTCCAAAGAGAATGGATTGGTTAACATATTCATTCTGTAACCTGGACGAAGAGTTAGCAAGAGATACGCAAAACTATATTTTGGATAACGAAATGAAACATATGAGAAAGCGTTTCTTGTTATCCAAGGAGCAACAAGGAGCGTGGAGAATCGCTGCATACACCCGATACCAAAGTGATCTATTAGCGGCACAACAATTTGGTCAATTACCAGATAAGTATTTAGCAGCTAGAGACAAGAACGAAAAGAAATATAGAGCTGATATTAATAAGATCATTAAAGATCTAGATTATGAAGTGTGGCTAGAATTGGAAGAAAAGGCAAAGTCTGTAGAAGGTATACAAGACATGATGATGCCCTCTGTACTTCCTAAAGAGCTGGATGGTTATAACATCTTGCCGGTGGCAAATCCTTTAAACAATTAGTTTTTACCTACGGATAAAGATAGTAATTCAATCAAAGGAGTGCCCCTTGGGTACTCTTTTGTCTTTATCGTTTTTTAGGTTTCAACATAAAGAAAAGGGAGATGATAAATTTAATTATCATCTCCCTTATATATTTGATTATGTTTATTTGAAATTACTTGTCAAGAGGTGATTATACCATTGACTCTAAAAGTTGCCCACTTAAGTGCATTTTTTGATAGTCTCTCGGACTTACATTTTTCAGTTTCTTAAATTGTCTATTAAAGTTGGTCTGTGAATTAAAACCACAAGAATAAGTAATCTGACTGATGGATAACTCATTTTCAATCAGTAGTTTGCAGGCGTGTCCGATTCTTACTTCATTTAAGAATTGTGAGAAAGGTTTATGTGTTCTTTTCTTAAAGAATCGACAAAAAGGAGATATTCCTAAATAAGAAAGTTCAGCAACTTCTGACAACTGAATTTCTCTATGGAAATTATCTAACACAAATTGATACACCTTATTGATACGCTCTGAATCCTTATCATTTAGTTCTTCACTAAAACCACTACTTGCAAATTGATTGATATCATCAGTAATAGATAGTTTATGAAGAATTTCCATAAGAATAAGCATTCCTGAGAAGCCTGTCGTTTTATTCAATTTCAATAAAAGTTGAAAAATCTCTTCCTTTAATGCAGTATCCCTAAATTCAAGCCCATTATTTGCTTTCTCAAAAAGCTTCTTAATAAGTACAGTTTCGTTCAACTCAAAGAAAGCTTTACCTAAGAACTCAGGCTCAAATTGTAAGATAAGTGTATCGGTTTCCAAACCGAGGTTATTGTAGTATTCTGGAGAGTTTTTCCAAAGGTGTGGAAGGTTCGAGCCGACTAATACAAGCTCTCCTTCTTGAAATTCACCAACATGATCTCCAAGAAAGCGTAGTCCAGAGCCTTTGTTTACATAAATCAATTCTAACTGTCTGTGGTAATGCCAGTCTTCATCCAAACATGGTTTTTGGTTTCGATAAATGGCAAAACTTCTGTTAGTAGGAGTAATTTTCTTTTGAAGTAATTTCATTTCGTCATTTCATAGTTACATACCAATATCTACAAATTTGCACCTATTTTGATAAAAATCAATTATTTCGATCTGTATTATGTCAAAATAGTGTTGGTATGTGTGAATACATGTCTCATTGACACTAATTATTTCATCGATATTTGACTCACTGATGAACATAACGCCCAATATTAAGTACATACAATGCTGTTTTGTATAAAGAAGTCAATATAGCATTGAAAATAGTGAAATAAGGGCCATAGATGAGTAAAGCAGCTACCATTTGCTAAATTTTAATTACGATGAATGAAATGAAAATTACCACTAATTTTTTTATCATATTTTTTGTCCATTCCCTTTTTTTTGGAAGTCAATTATATGCCACAGATTATTATATCGATGCGCAAAATGGAAATGATACCTATAATGGAACATCTGAAAAGACTCCTTGGAAATCACTTCAGAAAGTCAATACGATTACCTTATCTGCTGGAGATCATGTATATCTAAAGTCAGGACAAGAACATAAAGGACAACTCAAGCCAAAAGGCAGTGGAACAGAGGCATTACCTATTGTGATTACAAAATATGGTGGAGATATTCTTCCAGTCATTAATGGTCAAGGTTACAGAGCTAATATTTATCTGAATAATGTAGCAGGCTATGAAATCCTTGATTTAGAATTCATTAATGACGGAGGTGATGCTTTAGATGATCATGAAAAAACGGACATCAACAGGGCTGCAATATATATTACATCAACTTTAAAAATTGAAAAGTATTTTTTGCTGAAAGGATTAAAAATTCATGACATCTATCCAAAAGGACCAACAGTAGATGAAGACGGGGATCCCACTTATAACGGTCAAGCATTAACCATTTCTACTTCTTCTAAAAACCCTACATACATAGAGAAGTTGATTATGGAGGATTGTGATATCTATGATATCGGATATAGAGCTATCACAACAGGGAGATGGTCTAGAGAGAATACAGAAGCAGCCTATTTATATCATAAAGATTTTGTATTGAGAAATAACAACATCTACGATATCGGTGGAGCTGGAATAGTACCAATTCATATAGATGGTCTATTAGTAGAAGGAAATACTACAAACTTTACTGGATCCACCAAAGACCCTAGAATGATTGGTAGAGGTAGTGGTATTTGGCCACTTTACTGTAAAAATGTTGTTATTCAACATAACAATTTCATGCGAGCAAGAGGCAAAAAAGATTCTTGTGGAGCACATGTTGATATTGGGAATGAAAATACGCTTATCCAATACAATTACAGTTATGATAATGAAGGAGGATTTGTAGAAATTCTAGGGAAAAATATCAATACGATTTATCGCTATAATGTTAGTGTAAATGATGGTTGGAGAGTTAAAAATGATCGATCGCCTCAGTATGGGGTGATCTTCTGGATGTCGGGATATGCCGGAAATGGGGAACCTAATGAAGGGTCTATCAATACTCAAATTTACAATAACACCATTTATGTTGGAGAGGATATAACAACAAGAATATTAATGGATTATGGAATGGATACCCACTTTAAAAACAATATTGTAATAAACGATGGGGAATTAATCTATTATGAAAAAAGAGATATTGGTACTCACTTCGACTACAATTATTTCTATGGAAATGATATAAAATTGCAACAAAGTAATAAACCAATGCCTTATGGAAGTAATGATGTTGTTGGAGTAGATCCACAGGTATTGAATGCAGGTAGTTTATTGGATAGAGATTATAGGATCAAATCAACATCACCAACGATAGGGACAGGGGCAGTAATAGATGAAAATGGTGGTCTAGATTATTGGGGGCAAGATTTACCGAATGGTAAACCGACAATAGGTGCTTATGAATATAATGTTACCTCTTCAGGAGACTTACCGACTCAATTTTATGTTGATGCTGAAAGAGGAGATGACACGAATTCTGGGAATGACCTTAAAGCAGCGTATAAATCACTAGAAATGATAAATAAGTTATCTCTGGTGCCTGGTGATAAAGTATATTTAAAAGGAGTTTTTGAGGGTGCTCAATTGAATATCGGTAATAGTGGATCAGAAGAAAATCCAATAATCATTGCGGGAATTTCAGAAGAAGAAACTCCTACACTTGTGATGAATGCATCCACTTCAGCAATAATATTAACGAACGCTGATTATGTAACATTACGAAACCTTAAGATTGAAAAAGGAGAAGGTAATAATCTTCAACCTTCAATAAAAGGTGTTTTCAATAATGCATTGGATCATCATGATTTATCATTTGAAAACATACATATTTTTAATACAGCAGGGCATGGCTTTTCTTTTGTACCTGACAATGGAAACTTAAGTAATTTGAGCTTTAAAAATGTAAGTGTAAGTAACTCGAAAGGAAGCGGACTAGTAGCAAAGGATGTATCAAACATCACAATTGAGTCTAGTGAATTTTTAGACAATGAAGGTTATGCTTACTTTTTCGAAGGGGAAAATTCAATGGATATATACAGAAATAGAACAGTAAATAATGCATTAGGAGTGCTGTCTGCTTCTGAAGATGGTCAAAATATTGTTGCTCGATTTAATATTTCAATTAATGATGGACAATTTGATGCAGATGGAAAGCTATGGAATATTGGTTCAAGTTCAACTTTTAAAGGCTTCAATAACACGACATATATTCCAATAAATAGAAACTTAAATGTAGTTGTCGGTGATCAATCGTCTGTAGAGTTACGAAACAATTTATTTTATCATGATGGCAAAGTCACTTTTGATTTACCATCGGCTTATACAGCAGATTATAATGCGTTTTTTGGTATTTCTGAGAAACCATCATTCACTTTTGGCGAACATACAGTTTTTGAAGATCCTTTGGTAATGGATAAAACTTCTGTGGAGGCAGAAGGGTTTATTTTGTCACGAACTTCACCTTTAAATGAGGCAGGAGAGATGATTGAAAATATTGGCCCTGTGGATTATTTTGGAGATGATATTGAGAATATTTCAGCATGGAATATTGGATTCAATATGGTCGCTTCAAATGAAATTGTTGGAGACAGAGTAGACCCTGAAAAAATTTATATTGATCCTGTAAATGGAGATGATGAAAATGATGGGTTTTCCCCAGAACAAGCATTAAAATCATTAGAGCAATTATCAAATACTAGAATTATTGCAGGAGATGAAATACTGTTGTCAACAGAAAGTGTTCACCAAGGACAACTTCAAATTATCGGTTATGGAACCCTGGATAAGCCAATCAAAGTAACGAATTGGGGTGAAGGGTTAGCAACGGTGAAGGCTTCTGGTACAAATACTGTACTTCTAATTGAGGATCAAAGTAACATTGAATTTGAAAACCTATCCTTGACAGGAGCCATATATGGTGTAAATATTCAGCAGAATGATTTTCCTATTTCTGGTGTCTCATTAAAAAATATTGAACTAAAAGGACTTAGTACTGGAGTGGTAGTCAATGGTAAATCAAGTAAAGTAAAAAACGTTGAAATTGAAGGATGTACATTCGATGGGTTGTCCTCTACTGCAGTAATTTTGAGAAATACAGAAGACTTTAGTTTAACCGCTAATTCATTTATTGATATACAGGGAAATGGAATTGTTTTGGAAGAAGATAATCATGGAGCTACGATTACGGCCAATTCATTAATTCATGTAACTGCGTCGGGTATTAAAACAGAAGGGAAGCTATATCAATCAGAAGTGAGCTATAATCTATTTGTAGATAACCTTGGTGAGTTATTGATAGATGCAGCTGAAGGAACAGAGAATGCCTTTCTTCACAATACGTATTATACCAGCCAAGGAAAGAAACAGAGTATTCAATTTACAGAAAACAGTGAGTGGGATGTGATCAATAATATCTTCCAATTTGATGGCAGTGTTGAGGTGGTTATTGCAGAGAAAATCAATTTTGTCAATAACAATATTTACGGAGTTGGCATTGAGTTTTCAGGTTATCCAATAGACGATAAAAACACCTATGATAATCCTTATTTATTAGATGCTGGAAGTAGTGATAAAGAAGAATATATGGTCTTTGCAAATTCTAGTATGATAGGTGCAGCGACACCGATCGTTACAAGAGCGACATTAGATGTTTTAGGAAATGAAATATCAAAAGTTGGTAGTGATCTAATGGGTTGTATTCAAGTCTATTCAGAGGATGAAGTAACGAGTATTTCTGAGGATATTAAGCACTCTAAATGGATAGTGTACCCCAACCCCTCTATTGGAAAAGTACAAGTTAACCTTGAGGAGGGAGCTGTAGTCGAAGTCATAGCTTTCAATGGTAATAAATTTATAAGAAAGGTAGTTAATGGATCGATTGATCTTGAGGATTTACCTAGAGGTGCTTATATTCTATGTTATCAACATAATAGAACAAAATTGATCTTGCGTTAGTATTGAGGTGAAATGTTAAAAAACGGGCTAATCAGAGAGTTTAGTCCGTTTTTTTATGATTAATAGTATGTGTATTTGTGAAGAAATTTAAATTTTTTTAAGATTGTATAGAATACCAATTCTATTTTACAATTCTTTTAAACACGATTTTGTTCCAGCTACCAAAAGGTAAAGTCAATAAAGTACTACTTTATGTATAAAGGTGTAATGAATACGCTAATAATATATATGATATTTGAAGTGTAGGCTAGTTATAAGAATCCATTCAATATCTGACAACAATGACTATTCTTTCTACCTACTTTATGAGGCTTCCCTCTTTTTGAAAAATGATGATTAGATGAAATGAACACTAACTTATTTACTATTTTAACAGCATTCTTGTGTTTTGTAAGTATGTCCATTACAGCACAGGATGAATTCACACTGAAAGGTGTGGTAAAAGATGCCAACAATGAATCTTTACCTGGGGTAAGTGTCATTGTAAAAGGCACCAACTCTGGAGGTATCACCAATTTTAACGGTGAATTTTCCCTTCAAGCAAAATCTGGCGATACTTTAGTTTGCTCATTTATTGGCATGAAAACTAAAGAAGTAGCGGTAAACAACGAAAGCTTTATCACAGTGACTTTACAAGAAAATGTAGAGCAACTAGAGGAAGTTGTAGTTACTGGCTACGGTGAGATGAGAAAAAGAGACTTAACAGGTTCCTTAACCCAAATTGATGAATCGACAGATGTAAAAACTCAATTCTCTACCGTAGACGGACTTTTACAAGGTCGTTCTGCAGGTGTACAAGTGATTGGTAACGATGGTAGCGCAGGTGGTGCTACTTCCGTTAAAATCCGAGGAACCAACTCATTAAGAGGTAATAACGAACCACTTTATGTTGTAGATGGTGTAATTGTATCTACTGCAGGTGAAGGTATGAGTAGCCCTTTTGAAGGTGGTGAAGGATATGCCATGGGTGCACAGAATGGACTGGCAGGTATCAACCCAAGAGATATTGAATCGATGGAGGTGTTGAAAGATGCTTCTGCAACAGCGATCTATGGTTCTCGTGGAGCCAACGGTGTTATCCTAATAACTACTAAAAAAGGTGAGAAGGGAACAGAGAAAGTAACTGCTTATGCCAATACTTCTATCTCCCAATTCCAAAGAGAAATTGATGTTTTAGATGGACATGAGTATGCTGCGTTTATCAATGAGATCAAATTACAACAAGGGACTCGTCCGATGTATAACATTGATCCAGTAACCAAAGAAGTTTCTAGTTTTAATAATGGAGACGTATTTAAGTCTGTAAATTGGCAAGATGAAGTATATCAACAAGCCGTTAGCTACAATGCGGGAGCAACACTAAGTGGTGGATCTAAGAAGTCAAACTATTACATAGCGGCAAACTATAGAAATAATCAAGGTCTTCAATCTATTGCTAGTGTTAACGGTGGTGACTTAAGAATTAACTACAGTAGAAATGTAAGTGATAAGTTTAATTTCAATATTAAATCATCACTATATTATTCAAGTGGTTCTTACTCTCAGTCTGGTTTATCAGCAGGTGGTAATGCTTCTATTGTAACACAGGCGATCATGTCTAGACCATTAGAAGGAGGTTCACTAGCAGATGGTGATACTGAAAATGAGGATACGAATAATACACCTCTAACTAGAATGTTAAGTACCGATGATCTTACAGAAGAACTTCGCTCTCAGTTATCGTTGAACATGAAATACAAGTTCAATAAATACCTTACTTATAACTTAAGAGCCGGTGCAGATATTCGTCTTAAAGATAGAGAAGTTTGGTACGGACCAGGTACTACAAGGGGTGACAGATCAAATGGTACGTACAATCAATCGTCACAAGATCGTAGAGCATTTACTATCGATAATTTATTGATGTATAATCGTACTTTCAATAAGAAGCATAGAATCAATACTACTATTGGTGCTACTTACGATGGTGTACTTCAAGATAATCAGGTTTATGGTGTCGCTGACTTCGGAAACAAGACATACAGAACTGAATTCCCTCAATTAGGTAGAACAGTGATTATGCCTTTCTCAAAAACAAGATCTGATTATACAGTATTATCAGGTTTAGCTAGAGCAAATTACTCTTTTAAAAATAGAT
Source organism: Flammeovirga agarivorans (assembly GCF_012641475.1). NCBI lineage: Bacteria > Pseudomonadati > Bacteroidota > Cytophagia > Cytophagales > Flammeovirgaceae > Flammeovirga > Flammeovirga agarivorans. The sequence goes on from NZ_JABAIL010000003.1 coordinate 650,907, forward strand.
ATATTCTTACTGCTTCAGTAAGAGCAGATGGTTCTTCAAAATTTAGACCTGACAGACAATGGGGTTACTTCCCTTCATTATCTACAGCATGGTACATCTCAGACGAACCTTGGATGAAAGGCCTAAAGACATTATCTAACTTAAAATTAAGAGCAGGATGGGGTCAAACAGGTAACCAATCTGTTCCTCCTTACAGATCGTGGCAAAGTTATACAACAGGTAGATATGTAGATATCAATGGTAATACAATTACTACAACAAATCCTATCAACTTTGAAAACCCTAATATTACTTGGGAAACAACGGCACAAACAAACGTTGGTATCGATTTAGGTTTCTTTGATGATAGAATCACATTAGTAACAGATATCTATTACAAACAAACAGATGATCTTTTACAGCAAGTACAGATTCCTAACTCTTCAGGATTCGGAAATTACTTAACCAATAGAGGTTCTTTAGAAAGTAAAGGTATTGAGTTTGCACTAAGCACAGTAGCATACGACAAAAACGACTTTAAATTAGAAGTAGGTGGTAATATCTCTTTCAATAGAACAGTGATTACTGACTTAGGTGTTCCTCCTTCAACATTCTTCTTGAATGGTAAAGAAGTAACAGAACAAATGATCCAAGGTTCTAATATTGCAACAGGTTATGTATTAAAGGCGCCAGCTAACATTTTCGTAGTAGGTGAGCAGTTAGGATTAATCTATGGATATGAGACAAATGGTATTTATAAGTCAGCAGAAGAAGCTGCAGCAGGTGCTCCTATCAATGATAAACCAGTAAAAGCAGGTGATGTACGTTTTGTTGATCAGAACGGTGATGGTAAAATCACTCCAGATGATAGGACGACAATCGGTAATCCAAACCCTAAATTCAACTATGGTATCAACCTTAACGCATCGTATAAAAACTTAAGTTTAGCGGTACTATTTACAGGAGTTTATGGCAACGATTTATTAAATTCTGGAATGGCATTCTATGGTTACCCAGATCCGATGTGGAACAGTAACAACGTTAGAAGAGACGTTTATCAAGACAATTGGTCAGAATCTAATACAAACGGTAATAACCCAAGAGTGGGTTATGGTTACACAGACGGTTACAATAACCTAATTAATGATAGAGTGATTGAGGATGGCAGTTACTTAAGATTATCTACAGTAACATTATCGTATAATGTACCTACTGCTAAATTAGGGATGAAGAAGGTGAAATACTTAAATGTATACGCGACGGGTAGAAACTTATTCTTACTAACGAACTACACAGGTTATGACCCTGAAATCACTTCTTACTTATACGACGGTACTATTCTAGGTGTAGATTGGCAAACAATGCCTAACCCAAGAACGTTCATCTTCGGTTTCAACTTAACATTCTAAAATCTACCTACTAACATGAAAAATAATCAGATCTTAAAATATATAATTCTTCCACTTTTAATATTGTCATCTTGTACAATTAAGGAAGAACCACCATTGGCAGATAAAGACCTTATTTACCAAGATGTTACAGCAAAAAAAGCAGTACTGGATGGTGTGTACGCTTTAATGATTGATTTTCCAGCATACAAGCAAGGGTATCATGATACCAAACAAACACACTCAGGTATTTTAAACTCGAAACAGTCTGCACAAAGAACAACTTTCGGTTCATTAAACATGGACCCAACGTTCAGTGGATTAGACAACAGCTGGAACAGTTATTATTCGGCAGTATTTAGATTGAATCAATTTTTATATGATGTGCCTTTAACAGAAGAGTCTACAGATTCGGAAAGAGATTTAATTGGTAATGCACATTTCTTAAGAGCTTTTCAGTATTTCCATATTGTAAGATCTTGGGGTGATGTACCTTTAGTAACATCTCCGACTTCAGAAGAGACAATACACAATGCGAAATCTTCTAAAAGTGATGTATACAAGCAAATTATTGCCGATCTGAATGTTGCTATCGATAACATGAGTGAAGCAGGTATTGCTCCAGGATACCCAAGTGTACATGCTGCAGAGTTCTTATTAGCGAAAGTATACATGTGGATCGCTTCTGCAGAAGATAGTGGAGAAGAAGAGATGTTAATCAGTGGTATTCCTTTTGAAACAGATACGACTACGAATGTAGAATTAACGTACTGGCAAAGTGCAAAAGCACATGCAGATAAAGTATATGGTATGTATTCATTAGTACCTAACTATAATACATTATTTGATGCAAAAGAAGGAAACCAGACTTCAGAAAGTATTTTCGAATTAAACTTTAACAGTGAAGTAGCTCAAGTATCTTATACTGCGATTTTCACTCCTAATAACTACACAAAAGGATTGAATAACTACGGTAGAATCGTAGTGAATCCAGAGGTATATACAAAACATATCAATACGCACCCTACAGATCCAAGGTTTATCAATAACTATTTATCAGAATACATCGGTTATGCTAGAGATCAAGCAACGGGAGAGGTAGTTGAATCTCAGTGGCCAACAGTGATGAGAATTCATACTGAAAATAGATTGACACTAAGAGAGAATCAAGTGGGTAGTGGTTATGGTAATTTAACGAAGCATATTATCAAGGATAGAGACCAAACTACATTGGACTCACCACAAGGATTTATCATATATAGATATGCAGACTTACTATTAATGCTTGCCGAAATAGAAAACGAACTAGGCAACTCTAGCCAAGGTGAAGTATACTTAAATGAAGTTCTTGAAAGAGCAAGAAACTCAGCAGAAACACCATCATTTGAGCCAGAAGGTGTAAACGGTCTTTCTCAAGAAGAGTTAAGAGAGCGTATTTACAACGAAAGAGAATTTGAGTTGATAGGTGAAGGAGAAGACTGGTATGAAGCAAGAAGAAGAGGGTTTGCTTTCTTCACTTCTCATGTCATCGAACCACATAACAACTTTATATATTTCAATGAAAACATTGATGTTCTGTTTAATACAACAAGAAAAGGGATGTTACTTCCTATTCCATTAAACGAGATAACAAACAATCAAAAAATGACATCTGCAGATCAGAATTTCGGTTACTAAACCAGAAATAACTCAGAGTCATAGAAATTGAAATAAGTAAGAGATTACAATTATGAAAAAGATATTTTTATATAGTGTTATTGCTCTTTTAGCGGCATTAGCATCTTGTACAAAAGAAAAAGAGGTACTGGAAGATGTGGAGACAGACATCTCTAACCCTCCAAGTCAGGTGCAATACGATGGTGTGATCACTGGTTATGCAGATACTATCGCATCGGCCTTACCTTCGATGAACGGAACAACCAATGTCATCTTTGGTATTGAAAAACCGGTAAGAATCTACATCGATGGTGAAATGTATGATTACGCTACTGGAGTTTATGATAGTGCACAAATTCAAACGCTTTTTTCTACAGCAGAGAAAGATGGAAATGTTTTGATTTCCAATTCCCTTCAGATGGATGTAGCAGAACTTCCTTATGGAGATTATGTGGTGGATGTTTACACTGACTACAGAGGTGGTACAGTGGTACATGACTCGGCCATTACATTCCATTTAATTAATCTAGCAGTAGCTTTGGAAAAAGACTTGTATGAGTCCGAATTAAAAACTTCTGACTTAGGAGTGTTTCAAACTGTAAAAGGTATGATTACTGATCCGGAAGAAACAGAATTAGAGATCACTTCTTATAAATTAATGGACAATGCACCTGAATGGTTAAGTATTGATTCATTATCTGGTGAAATTTCTAAAAATACAGTGTATCTAGATACAGGGGACTATCAGTTTGGAGTGATGGTAAATACAAATATTGGTGGTAAATATTTCGATAGTACAGTAGCTGTGACTGTTGATCCATTGGATATTACAGTGAACTACCCAGAAGTAGATCTAGCATTCTTACATTTAGGAGAAGTATCTTCACCAACAGTTGTTGGAGGAGAACTTTCGGATGCCGATCCTAGTTCATTTAGATACAGTTTTGTCGATGAAGTAATAGGCTTTTCTATAGACTCATTAACGGGTGTGATCTCTAGACCAAACTTATCTAATTCTCAATCAACGAATAATATTAGAGTTGTATTGAAAACGGATATTGGTAATACATTGGTATCAACAGCTGTAGTGAATATTGCTCCTAAACCTGTAATGTCATTTACATCGGGAGGTAATGCAACTACGAAAGTGACAATGTCTCCTTGGACTGGGTTCACTGACTTACAAATTGTATTAGACCAGTTAAGTGCAAATAGTCAAACATATAGCATTACTTCAGACATTGAAGGTTTAACTGTTGATGCAAATACAGGTGTTATTTCGATGGCAGAAGAGCAAGCGGTAGATGTTGGAGAATACTTAATTTCTGTTGATGTTTATGTAGATGGTATCGATGAACCTGTTCCATATAGTGATGTGTATACTGTTGTTGTAGAAGTGAAATCATTCGATTATACAGGCGGAATTGAGAACATCAACCAAGATATACTTACTGCAGAGTACAACGGTGTGAGAGCATATGAATACTCTGGTTTGGTACAACCGGCATGGGCTCAGACAAAAATGTATGCGAACTCTGTAGATGCATCGGCTTCTATTCCACATGTGAAAACAGTATTTGGAGATGCAGCAGCATTTGAATTAGGTAGAATTGGTGTAGTACAAAGAATTCCATTGGACGGTACAAATGGTAGAATTAAGTCGATTCAATTTAGTTACCTAGAAGCAGCATCTGTATTGTATGGAGCAGGTGTGAACTACACTAGAACAGTAGAATTATCTTACAAAGAAGTAGATGCTTCTAACTATGTTGCAGATGATTGGACAACAATAATAACAGAAGGAGATGAAAACGGATGGAGTTCTGGTTATTTTGATGGTATCCAATGGGGAATTACAAATGCTAGACCTTATTTATTACCGTCTGAAGCAACGAAGATTGAAAGACCAATTGATGTAAGTGAATCTGATAGCGATCATTTATTCGTAGGTATGTTCTTTGATATGCATATCAAAATGTGGGTAAACTTTGGTATCGCAGACATCAAATACACAACTATCGAAGCTTACAATGCGATCTTTGAATAGGTCTCTCTTGACTTTATAGTTAAATTCATAGAATTGTTATATATCTTAAGGCTATTCCTTTATTGGAGTAGCCTTTTTTGTGTTGTATAGTACTATTTTTTCTAAGGGAATTAATGGAAAGTCATGATTAAATTACATCCACTTTGATCTATTCTGTGCTACAATTATCTTAGATCATAGAAAATCAGTCAGATTTTTTCAAAATCAACAGACATTTAATAGCTCAAAGTCAATAATGTGCTACTTATAGTGAATTAGTGTTGAATACTTACGTTCCAAACCTCCGATATTTACAATATTAATTGTGGAACTTACAATTCTGACAACTATACAAATAACAGATAGCTTATTGAAATGAAATTACTTTTTTTATTACTTACTCTAACTTCCTGTTTTGCAGTACTTGCAAAGGATAAAAAACCGAAGACACAACCTAATGTTCTTCTGATTATGGTCGATGATTTAAACGACTATGTTGGTTTTCTTGGTGGTCATCCACAGACAAAAACTCCAGGAATGGATGCTTTGGCAAGTGAGTCTGTAGTTTTCACTAATGCATTTTCTAATAACCCTATCTGTGCTCCTTCTAGAGCAAGCTTTTTTTCTGGGTTGTATCCACATACATCAAAAAACTTTGGGTTTAAGAAATTTCAGAAAAATCCAACTTTGATGGGTTCAAAGACAATGATGGAAATGTTCAGAAGTAATGGATATACTGTAGTTGGTGCAGGAAAACTGATGCATCATCACGATAAAAAATTATTTGATGAATATGGTGATAAATCAGATTTCGGTCCTTTCCCATGGAATGGGGAGAAAATATCGGGACACCCAAGTGTTCCTGAAGCTTTCAGAAATGTAGGAACGCTAGATGGTAGCTTTGCTCCATTAACGGATATTCCAGAAGTGAACGGCTATAAAGGTTGGTACGACAAACAAAATGGATGGCCAATTACGGTAAAGCCATTTAAATATATAAATGATGATAATAGAGATAAGATGCCTGACGAAGTTAAGGCTGCTAACATCAAGAACTATATAAAGAAATTTGAGAAAAGTAATTCAGACAAACCCTTCTTTATGGCAGTAGGTTTTAACCGACCTCATACACCATTGTATGTGCCTCAGAAATATTATGACATGTTTCCATTGGAGTCAGTTCAATTGCCTCAAATGCTTTCTGATGTAAAGAAAATCAATTATTACACACAGAAACAAGGAAATAATGGACACAAAGGGACGGAACATTTTACCAAACTTATTGAAGGTTTTGATGGTAAAAAAGAATATGCATTAAAGAAATACATTCAGGCTTACTTGGCATGTATTGCCTTTGTTGATGATCAGATTAATGATGTGCTGACTACTTTAAAAGAATCTGAATTCGCAGAGAATACAATTGTTGTATTAGTATCTGACCATGCTTATGAAATGGGAGACAAGGACTACTTATACAAAAATGCACTTTGGGATAATGCAACAAGAATTCCAATGATCATTCATGAGCCAGGCATGAAGAAAACACAAAAGGTAGATCAACCTGTCTCTTTAATTGACATCTATCCTACGTTGGTAGACTTGTGTGGACTAAAAGGATCTACAATAAAAAATGAAGAAGGTCGACCATTGGATGGAAATAGTATGCAACCTTTATACAACAATAAGGCAGGAAGTTGGGAAGGTAAAGAATATGCACTCAGTGCAGTAACAGGAGGCCAAGGAGATGTGGTGAAAAGAAATCACTTCTCAATTCGTACAAAAGAATATAGATATATCCGTTATGCCAATAAGACTGAGGAGCTTTATGATCATACAAAAGACCCTAATGAATTTAATAATGTGGTAGATGATCCGGCATATGCGAAGGTCAAAGAACAATTATCAAATCAGCTTCTACAAGAAATAGGGTTGGCAAACTAAGAGAATTATAAAAAAATGGACTACAATTATATAAAGAGTTTATTATTAGGAGGGATACTTTTGTTGTTAGCAAATTGTCTCTATGCTCAAGACGAAATGTCTTTGAATGGTCAATGGAAAATTATTTATGATGATAATAATGAAGGGAGAGAAAAAAACTGGATCTATGGAGAAGGTTTTGATCAGAGTAACCTTCAAGAAGATATTTCAGTGCCAAGTTGTTGGGAAGAGTTCAAACAAGACTACGAAGGAGTAGCTATTTATAAGACAGAGTTTGAAGTTCCTGCAGATTGGAAAGGTAAGAACATTGCTATTCAGTTTGGTGCAGTAAACTATATCTCAGAAGTTTACCTTAATGATGAAGTAGTTGGTTACCACAAAGGTGGTTTTACTCCTTTTGAGTTTAGAGTAAACAAAACAATTAAAGCAGGTGAAAAAAATACGCTGATTGTAAGAGTAGTTTCTCCAGTATTGTACTCCGATAAGGTGATTGACGGTATTGGACCACACCAAACACCCATGTGGAGAGGTGCATTAACGGGTGGTATCTGGCAAGATGTATCACTAAGAGCTACAGATGCTTATGTTGTAGATGATGTATTTATCCAAACAGATTACAAATCAGGTGATGTATCGTTTGATTTGGGTATTGAAAACACAACGACAGCGAATCAGGATGCTGAAGTGATTGTCAACATTCTTGATAAAGACAAAAAAGTAATCCTTTCTAAAAAAGAAAACGTGGCTTTAACACCAGGTGTAAATGATTTAGATTGGAAACTGAATATTGAAAACCATCAGAACTGGGGACCTAAAAATCCATACTTATACACTGCTCAAGTACAGGTAGTGAAAGATGGAAAAGTATCTGATCAGAACGATATCCGTTTTGGTATCAGAGAGTTCACAATTAAAGACAAAAAATACTACCTAAACGGTGAGGAGTTTTATTTAAAAGGAGCATTCTTTGAAGGCTTGTACCCAACAAAATTGGCGTACATGGATTCTGAAGAAATGGCCAGAAAAGAGATTCAATTGGCTTTGGATGCTGGGTTCAATATGATCCGTCCTTGGAGAAAACCTCCTCCAAGAAAGTGGTTAGACCTTTGTGATGAAATGGGTGTGTTAACTGTAGGTTCTTTAGCTATTGAATGTATGCACCGCCCTATCGCATCGCCAATGTTACCAGATATGGTAGAGACAGAAGTAAGAGAATCGATCTTAAGAGATAGAAACCGAACTTGTGTGATCCAATGGGAATTGTTCAATGAATTATGGCAACCTGTTTTAATTCAGATGTTACACCCAATGGCATTATTGGCAAGAGATTTAGACCCTACGCGTCTTATTTTAGATGAATCTGGTGGATTTGCCAACGGTGCTAACATCTACCAGCCTTATGAAAAAGTAGCGATCAAATTCTCAGATATTCATACTTACCCTGGATACAATTTCAATGACAATGCGTTCCAGAAAATGAGACAGGTATCTTGGACAAAAGAGGAGAAAAAGGCAGCGGGATATCCAAAACTAAAATCTCCTGGTCATAAGAATAAGCCGGGTGCTATGGTGTTTGTTTCAGAAATTGGTTATGGTTCACTGCCAGATTTAGAAGCAAACAATAAAGAGTTTGCTGCAAAAGGAAATGCGTTGGCTCCAATGTACAGAGAACACAAGCGTTTGGAAGAAGACTTCAACAAAGTATTGGATGCATCAGGTATGCGTTCGGTCTTTCCAACACTTCATGATTTAATAGTTGCTCAGCAAAATTACCATGGTACGTTGAATAAAAGAATGCTAGAAGCGTCTCGCTCTAACTACCTAACTGCAGGATACTGTATCCATGCATTGTCTGATGGCGATTGGATTATTGGTGGTGGTATCATTGACTTGTGGAGAAACCCTAAAGGAAATGTATACGAGTACACTAAAATGGCCAACCAACCTCAATTAGTGATTTCAAGAATCAAAAACAGAAACTTATTTGAAGGAAAGACTTCTAAGTTATCATTGGTAGGTATCAATGAGTATGCGGATGAAAAAGTGACTGTTGAAATGAATATCACAGACGAAGAAGGGAAGTTAGTATCACAAGATAAGGTGAAAGCAGACCTTACGCATGGGGTTTCTGACCTTCATATTGGTACTTTACAGACAAAAGGATTAAATGGTAATTACACTCTTTCTACTGTGATGAAAAATAAGAAAGGAGAAGTGATTGCATCAAACAAAGAAACATTCTCAGTATTTAATGAGGCTACATTGGCTGTATCTTCAAAGAAGGTATTGTTATTAGAAGCTGATAATAAATTGTCGACTTACTTCACTGCTAAGGGGATTCCTTTTGAGAAATTCACAGGCAAAAACAAGAAAGGCCAATTGGTTATAGTGGGTAAATTGGGAACGGATGACGCTTTCAAAGCACAAGTAAAAGCGGCAAAAGCATATGCTGAAAAAGGCGGAACAGTCTTCTTTACTGAAGTAAAAGGTAAAAAAATCAATGAGACTAAGCACAGAGAAATTCCTGATGAGTTACAATCTTCTGACAATTTCCCTTACAATGCTACACTAATTCCTGCTAATGGTTTATGGCATAATGCGGCACCAATTGTAACGGACCATCCTGTATTTGCAGGACTACCCACGAATCAATTTATGGGATTGGAATACACTGCTATTGGTACAACAACAGCAATGGTAATGCCAGAAGGGAAGAATATTGTAGGTGTGATAACTCATGACCGTTTTCCTAAGCAAGATAAAATGTTGAGAAACTATATTGGAGTAGGTAAGGTATATTTTGATTCACACATGTTGGAAATAGAACATGGTAAGGGTAAAGTGATTTACTCTACACTAAACCTAAGAAATGGTTTGTCATTTGATCCTGTATCACAAAAGATCATGAACAATATCTTAAGCCATTACGGTGAAAATATGCAATAAGAAACAATTGGAATCATGTACTTTAATTTATAGAGTACATGGTTCTTTTTCTATTTTTTATCTCCTATTTTTTACCAGCCATCACTATAAAATTGATTAGATGAAAAGATTACTTATACTATTACTATCAATCTGTACTTATTCTTTGGTATATGCACAACGACCATTACGTTTTAAAAGTCCAACTTTAATAACGAATGGAGCGACTGTGATCAAATTAAAAAATGACGGTACGCTAGGTGAAATCACTCACAATGGAGTGAAGATCATTCAAGGTGCTACAGTAGAAATAATGAAAGGAGAAACTTTACTGAAGGGAGTGAAGTTTAATGAAAAATCAGAATATGCCATTGTTGGTCAGACATTGACGATTACCAATGCTTTTATGTACAAAAAGGCAGAGCTAAAACTGATTTCTAAAGTGGGGATCGAAGGTCAAGGGTTGGTTGTTGAACATACACTCGAAGGGAAAAAAGGATACTCAGTAAGTGCGGCTCAAGTGTATTTTACTTCAGAAACTTTTGATGGACAAACTTATGCGATCAACGATAACAAAGCGCCTCTTTTATCGAAAGCAGATGCAAAAGGAACTTGGAATGTTTTTAAGAACCCAACACCGTCGATTAAAGTGACAATGGGTGAAAATGTAGGTACACAGACAGACGTTTACTTTAGAATGATGACAGGTAAAGTCTCTATGATTCTCCCTACTGTTAGTGAATATTTCGACGATTATATCGTAAAGTTAATTCCAACTACTCCAGGAAAAGTGGCCTACTATATTGCATTACCAAAAGGAGGACCATCACAAGCAACGGCTAAAACGGAAACTAAAAAGAATACAAGTGTAGCACCACTAAAAGTGGTGAATTCTCAGATGATCAAGAACAATAAATCATTGGTGAGAATGAAAGACATTGGCATAATGGGAGACGTTATGCATGTTGGCAATAGCTTAGTCAATGGAGCTTCTTTATCGATTAAAAAAGACGGTAAGATTGTCAATATTCCTTTTGCGATTACAAAAAATGCGAAAGTAGAAGGGAATAAATTAGTGATCAAAAATGATTTCAAATACCAAGGTGATTTATTTGAATTGACAACTACTGCCATCGCTGGAAATGGATATGTGGATTTCAACTACAAACTAAACGCACCAAGTGAGTATACATTTGCTGGTATCACCTTCTTTATGGACTATAATACTTACAAAGGATTACCATTTAAGTTGGATGGTGCAAGTTTTAAATACACTCCAAAAGAGCAAGCCAAAGATTGGCATTATGTTGTTTTTGGTAAGCAGGCAAAAGTATTTAAAGCTTCAAATCAAGAGGGAACAGATGCCAAAATTGAATACACTAACGGTTCAGCAGGCAAGATGGATGTGATTGTTCAAAGAGATGGTTTCTTTAAGGATTACATGCTAAAACTATGGACAACGGATACAAGTAATGGCTTGAATGTTAGAATAACAATGCCTGTTGGAGGTGAATTGAAACTGCCTGAAGGTGTTAGAATGAACGAAAACCAAGTCGTTAACGGTGGTTTTGAGACAGGTACTCGCGATTGGGGGGTAACTTTCGATGCTTTTGATGCCAACTCTACATTTACATTGGATGATCAAGACAAGACAGAGGGGAATAACTCTTTATTATTGGATGTAAAGCAGATTGAAAAACCGATCCAAAAAGAGCAACAAAAAGTATCTGTGACCTCAGAGTTTATCAAATTGGCAGGGTCAATGGAAATGACCTATTCATTGGATATGAAGTCTTCTGTTGCAGGATTGCCTGTGAAAATGAGAGTAAACTACCAACAAACGGATGGTGTTGCCAACAAGGGTACTATCTTTTTGGAAAAACCTGTGAAGTTAACTTCTGAATGGAAACGATATACATTTAAAGTACAATTACCAAAAGGTTTGTACGATGCTTTTTCTGTAAGCATTGTTGCACCAAAGGTGAAACCCGATACTAAAATCTGGATGGATGCAGTTCAGTTTACACCAGGAGAAAAGACAACATACGCAGCAACAAAGAAGGTTGAAATTGGTGGTGACACTCCCAACGAATTCAATTTATACTCTCCAGGTGAAGATGTAAAATTGATCACAAAAGTTAAAAACAATACAAAAGGAGAAAAGGCCCTTAAAGTGAAAATGACAGTCTTAGATCCTGATTATTATAACGTACTTCAACTAGAAGAAAATGTAACTGTAAAAGGGAATACATTATTAAATCAACCTTTCTCTAAAGAGATTTTCACATCACAAAAACAAGGAGCATACAGAGTTTATGTTTCTGTGTTGGAAGGTGATAAAGAAATAGATAACTACTATTATTCATTTGGTATTTTAAAACAGGTGGAAAATAGATCAGTGAATACTGCCTCAAAATTTGGTCTTCATATGGGAGGTCATCATTATTTGGATGCCGTTAAATTGGCAAGTAAGGCAGGTTACACTTGGTTAAGAAACGGTTCTTTCTACAATAACTGGAGTATGATCGAACGTAACAAAGGCCAATACAATAGCTATATGATCCGTTGGAATATGGGTGTTATTGATATCTTGGAAGGTTACGGATTAACTCCACTTGGACAGTTAGGTGTACAAGTACCTCAATGGGCTTCTTCTGCACCAAAAGGAAGTAATGAGTGGAAATTATACCCTCCAAAGCCAGAGTTTTTACCTGATTATGCGGCCTATATTAAGAAGATGGCGGAAACCTTCAAAGGAAAAGTACATGCCTACGAAATATGGAACGAACCTAACGGTACACCGTTCTATAGAGGTACTGCACAAGAATTTGCTCCTTTACTAAAAGAGGCTTTTGTAGAAGTAAAGAAGGTAGATCCTGATGCTGAAATATTGGCATTCGGTCTAACTCACTACGGTAAAACAGCGAAGAATTTCTTAAATGATGTGTTTACAGAAATCGGATCAGACTATTGCGATGTGGTATCGTTTCACCCTTATACCGACGGAAGGTTAAGTCCTGATAAAACACATGTTGCCCATCAGTTCGAAGACATCAATAAAGACATTAAGAAGTTTGGTAAAGAGAAGCCACTTTGGGCAACGGAATACGGTTTCTTCAACCCTCAAAAAGGTTCTCATACGTTCACTCCATTCAAAAATAAAGATGTACCGAAGCGTTTAGTTTCTGAAGAGGAAGCGGCAAGATTCTATGTTCAAGAAACAGCTACAGCCTTTGCAAACGGTACAGAAAAAGCCTTTTACTTTATCTTCCAGGAAGGAGACATTGCCAACCGTTGGTTCCATGGTTTTGTGGGTGTAAACGGTACTCGATTAAAGTCGATTTACTTCTCGGGTGCAGCCATGGTAGACAATCTTGATTTTACGAACTGTCTTGGTTTGGAAAAAATCTATGAAGATGTATCAGTTTCAAGATTTGAAAAAGACGGTCAGTTTACTACTCTTTTATGGAAAACAGATGGAGGCAAAGATGTCGAAATCAAGACTTCAAAAGCATTAGAACTAGAAGATATCAACGGTAATGCATATACATTATCACCTAGAAATGGTGTTGTATATGTGACCATTTCTGAAGACCCATTGTACATCAAAGATGATATCACAAAAGATAAAATCTCGCCAGCCAAATTCAATTTGGGAGAGTATGTTCGTCGAGTAAACCCATCACAGGAAGCAGGTTTGAAAGTAGAAGGAAAATTCCCAACTACCTTGGAGGCTTCACTACAGTCGGGTATCCTAGATAAAGTAGAATCAACTCCTCTAAAGTCATCAATCAATTTCAAAACATCTAAAAATGTACTTAAAAATGAACGCTATAAAATGCATGTAGAATTGATAGAAAATGATAAGGTTGTAGGTAGGTTCGAAAGAATTTACTCTACAGAAATGAACAATAAAAAAGTCTTATAACACTACAAGAGAAGCAACCTCAATTTTATGTCAATATAGGTTTGTTTTGTGCTCATCTGTTCTGCTAATTAGTTTGTATCATTACATAAATTAAACAGAGCAGAAGAACTATTTTTTGAGAATTGAATATGAAAAAATTATTACTGGGTGGTATGATCATTTCGATGTGTGGAGTGATGGCTGCCTTTAAAACTTCTGAAGTTAAAAAGAAACGTAGTAAGCCCAATGTCATTGTGATCATGTGTGATGATCTTGGTTACAGAGATGTAGGTTTCAACGGTTGTAAAGATATTCCAACACCTAATATAGATCGTATTGCAAACAATGGTATTCGTTTCACCAATGCCTATGTTTCCTACTCGGTTTGTGGTCCATCTAGGGCAGGGTTTATAACAGGTAGATACCAGCAGCGTTTTGGTTTTGAAAGGAACCCACAATATAAAGCGGACGATCCGAATATGGGTTTGCCAAAATCTGAAAAAACGTTGGCAACAGTCTTGAAGACTCAAGGTTATCATTCGGGAATCATCGGTAAGTGGCACTTGGGAGCACATGAGTCGAACCACCCCATGAACCGAGGTTTTGATGAGTTCTATGGTCACCTTGGTGGCGGTCATTCGTATTATCCTGAGCTGTTGACAATCGAAGATAGTTATGGTAAAGATTTGAATGAGCCAGACAGCTACAAGACTTGGATTATGAAAAACCATAAGCCTGTAAAAACGGATAAATACCTAACGTATGAATTTTCTGATGAAGCGGTTTCTTTCGTAAAACGCAATGCAGACGAACCGTTTTTCTTGTATTTGTCGTACAATGCACCGCATACACCAATGCATGCTCCAAAAGATAGATTGCCTCAGTTTGATCATATCAAAGATCCGAAAAGAAAGAAATATGCAGCCATGGTTTCTGCAGTTGATGAAGGTGTGGGTAGAGTTTTAGATCAACTAAAAGCATCGGGAATTGAAGAGAATACTATCATTTATTTCTTGTCTGATAACGGTGGACCTGAGCCAAAAAATAAATCAAACAACGGGGAACTTAGAGATGGAAAGGGCAGTGTTTACGAAGGTGGTTTTAGAGTGCCTTTTGCGATGTCATGGCCGGGTCACATCAAGCCAGCTACATACGATAACATGATTTCTTCTTTAGATATTTTTGCTACTTCAGTAACACTTGCAGATGCAAAAATGGATGTAGAAAGACCATTGGATGGAGTGAATCTTGTACCTTATGTGACAGGAAAGGATACTGGAATGCCACATGAAACGATCTACTTAAGAAAGTATGATCAGAAGAAATATGCGGTGAGACATAAAGATTATAAAATCGTTAGAAGTTTTGCAGATGGAAAAAATGTAACAGAGCTTTATGATTTATCTGCAGATATTTCGGAGAAAACCAATGTAAAAAGTCAGCATCCAGATCAAGTGAAATTGATAGAAGACCTGAGAGTACAATGGGATAAAGAACTGATCGATCCAATCTTTTTAGGGCTTATTCATTCTGATTATTGGAAAGCCAAAGCAGCTAAAAAAGCAAATAAAAAGAAAGCACAATAACCTTATATATTTTAGAAAAGAGGAGTGATTGAAATTGTTCCTCTTTTCTACTTTTAATGAATGATTACTTATACCAACTAACAGTATGAAATATATTTTAACTACAATATTTCTGACGACTTTTATTATAGGTGTATCAACCCAAAGTTATGGTCAGAAAAGAAAACCTAATGTAATTTATATCTTGTGTGATGACTTAGGATATGGTGAAGTAGGTTACAACGGACAGCAAAAAATACAAACTCCCGAACTGGATAAACTCGCCAATTCAGGGATGATATTCACCGATCATTATTGCGGGAATGCCGTTTGTGCCCCTAGTAGAGCCTCATTAATGACGGGTAAACATCCTGGACATGCATACATTAGAGCCAACAGCCCGGGTTACCCTAAAGGACAAACTCCAATAAAAGAAGATGCCGAAACATTAGGAAAGCTGATGAAGAGAGCTGGATACAGTACGGCTTGTATTGGTAAATGGGGTTTGGGTAGTTTTCATGATTCAGGTAATCCCAATGATCAAGGTTTCGACCTTTTTTATGGTTATACTGACCAACGAAAAGCACACAATTATTATCCCGAATATTTATGGTTGAATGGTGAAAAACAGATGTTGGATAATGGTAAAGGCAAGCAAAATGATTACAGCCATGACCTGTTTACAGCAAAAGCCATCAATTATATCAAAGAGAAAAAAGACGTACCGTTTTTCTTATATCTCGCCTATACTATTCCACATGTAAAATGGCAAGTGCCAGATTTGGCTCAATACAAAGAGAAAGATTGGCCAGAAAGAATGAAGATTCAAGCAGCTATGGTTTCAAGAATGAGTAAGGATGTAGGTGCGATCATCAATCTTTTGGAAGAGTTGGGCATCGACAAAAATACACTTGTGATGTTTAACAGCGACAATGGAGCACATGGAAAAGGAGGAACAACAGAATTCTTTAAAACTTCAGGTGATTTAAGAGGTATAAAACGATCAATGTATGATGGTGGAGTACGCTCCCCAATGTTTGCTTATTGGCCTGGAAAAATCAAAGCAGGATCAACCAGTGATCACATTTCTGCATTTTGGGATGTATTACCTACTTTATCGGACATCACCAATGAACCTTTGAAAGGTGAAACAGATGGTATTTCTATGCTGCCAACGCTTTTAGGTAAAGACAAAAAGCAAAAACAACATAAGTATTTGTATTGGGAGCTTTACGAAGGAAAACCAAATTGTGCTGTGCGATACGGAAAATGGAAAGCCGTTGTTACAGACAGAAGAAAAGGATTGAATATAGAATTATATGATGTGAAAGCAGATGAAGGCGAAGGAAAAAATGTGGCAACAGAATATCCCGATGTGGTAAAAGAAATTGCTATGATGATGAAAGACGCTCACATCAAAAGTCCTTATTGGGACAAAGATTTTAAGCCGTTATTTAATGCAGCCGCAGCTTGTGAATTTAATGGTGTAGAAGTAGACGAATCTACCATTTGGCCGAAACCTAAACAGAAATCAAAAAACTTAAAATAGATGAATACATTAATCAAATCACTATTCACTTTTTTATGCGTAATGAGTGGATGGTCTTCGTTCGGGCAAGATAAACCAAACATTATCTGGATATATGCCGAAGATACCTCACCTTGGATGGGGTGCTATGGCGATGAAATCAATAAAGATGCAACACCTAACATTGATAAAATTGCCAATAGTGGTGTGCGTTTCAATAGAGCTTATGTACCCGCCCCTGTCTGTTCGGCAACAAGATCAGCCATGATGGTCGGTCAAAGTGCCATTCGTTTTGGAGGTCAGGAACATAGATCATCTAGAACGGAAGAGACTAGAATTTACTTACCAGAAGGGTATAAATTGCTACCTCAGATCATGAAGGAAAACGGGTACGCTACATACAATCATGGTAAGACAGATTACAATTATGCTTGGGATAATGAAATGTATACAACTCAACTCAAGAAAAAAGTAGATTTCTCAGAGTTGGTAAATCAGCAACCGTTCTTTGGTCAGATTCAGACAAAAGGTGGTAAAAACAATACGACAAAGTTTCCTCAAAATAGAAAAGTAAATCCATCGGAAGTTACTGTTGCTGCAGATTATCCAAACAATGAAGTATTCCAGAAATGGTTTGCTCAGCATTATGATGCTATACGTAAAGATGACTACTTGATTGGTGAAATTTTAAAAGGATTAAAAGAAGCAGGATTAGATAAAAATACGATTGTCGTTTATTTCTCTGATCATGGAGCAAACAACCTTTTGAGACATAAACAAATGACAACAGAAGGGGGACTACATGTTCCCTTTATGGTGATGGGACCTGAACAATACGTACCAAAAGGAGAAGTAAGAAACGACTTGGTGAGTATGCTGGACTTAACAGCGACAACCTTGGCTTGGGCAGGCATCACACAGCCTGAATGGTACGAAGGACAAAACCTTTTTGCCAAAGAATTTACCCCTAGAACATTAGTAGGAGGTCATAAAGACCGTTTAGATCAGACTATCGATCAGGTAAGATCTATCAGAACAGAAGATTATAGATATGTGAGAAATTACCATTTGGATAGAATCTTTTTACAACCTCAATACAGAGATAAAAAGGAGTACACAAAGAATATTCGAACACTATATGCTAATGGTGAATTGTCTCCACTTCACAAAGACATTTATTTTGGAGAGCGCCAACCTGAGGAATTGTACAATGTGACAAAAGACCCTGAGATGATTCATAATTTGGTCAAAGATCCAAAATTCAAAAAAGAGCTTAAAAAGCACCGTAAATTAATGGACGAATGGTTAGCAAAAGGCGATATGGGAGAAGGTGATGAGTCTATCGCTGAGCTAAAAGCTAACGGAGAAAATAAGCCTTGGGGAGAAGGGATGAACCCTGAATATGAGGTATACAGAGAAGATTCAGACGGTGATGGCATTTCTGATAAATTGGAAACACTATTGAAAAGGGATCCAAAAGATGGTCTTCTTCTTTTCACTTTTGATAACGGAGGATGGCAGACTGAAGGTTGGAAATCTGATGATATCTCTTCGAACCTTGCAGGTTATTTAGGCTACCTTGATTTTACTTTGGATAAGAAAGAAGGTAGCATCACAAGAGATGGTTTGAAAGTAACAGCTTCTAAAAAAGACCAATCCTATGATATTAAATTAAAAGCCGATCAACCTTTAGAAGTGACTCTGTTGGCGAATAACAAAGTCATCGGAATGCAACATTTATCAAAAGAGAATACTACACAAACATTATCATTCAAACTGGATAATGCAAAATGGGAAGGTGAAATCAATTCATTGACTATAGTATTTAAAGGTAAAAAAGGAACTACCGTCGAGATGGATTTTATGTCTGTAAAAAGAGAATCATCATCTGCCTTAACGAATTAATATTATGGATTTCAGAAAACACTTATTAAAGATACTACTCCTACTTTTTGGGCTTCAGTTATCAGCTTATGCACAAGAATTTTCAACGGCTGGGTTCTATCAAACAGACCCAAAAGTTAGAGAGGCCATCAACTTTAATGTCGGTTGGCGTTTTATCAAACAAGATGTAGAAGGAGCCGAAGCAATAGATTTTGACGATAGCAATTGGAAGGTAGTCAACTTGCCAGATGGGATGGAATTGTTACCTCTTAATGCTAGTGGTGGTGTAAATTATCAAGGCCCATCTTGGTACAGAAAACATTTTACACCGAATGAGCAACTGAAAGGCAAAAAAGTGATGATACACTTTGAGGGTATCATGGGGAAATCAAAAATCTGGATCAATGGTCAGTTGGTGCGAGAAAATTTTGGTAGTTATTATCCCATTCATGTAGACCTTTCTGATTATCTGAAATTTGGTGAAGAAAATGTCATTGCAGTTCGTCCAGACAATAGTAACGATCATAGCTACCCTCCTGGTAAACCTCAAGAAACATTGGATTTCACTTACTTTGGAGGTATTTATAGAGACGTATGGCTCATTACTCATAATGATGTTTATGTGACACACCCACTTGCTGTGGATAAAGTAGCTGGAGGTGGTGTATTCGTTCATTTTGATGATCTAACAGAAGAATCTGTAAAGGTTTTTGTTGATGTAGATATTGCCAATGAAGGGAAAGCAAAAGACCTTCAAGTACATCTTTCATTAAAAGATAAAGCAGGAAATGAAGTCGCAAAACTGAAAGAAAAGGTTAACATTTCATCGGATGATTCAGAGCAGGTAAAAATGAGTTTTACGGTGAAAAATCCTAAGTTATGGTCACCTAATCATCCACATTTGCATCAACTTTATGTGACAATAAAAGACAAAAAAGGGAATGTATTGGACACCTTCAGAAATAGAGTAGGTATTCGTACTATCGAATTGAAAGGACCCGAAGGCCTATTCCTAAATGGCAAGAAATATCCTAAATTATTGGGAGCAAACAGACATCAAGATTTTGCCCATATTGGTCATGCTTTACCCAATAATTTGCATTATAGAGATGCCTTGAAATTGCGTCAGGTGGGAATGAATGTCATCCGTTCAGCTCACTATATTCAAGATCCAGCTTTTATGGATGCTTGTGATGAGCTTGGGATGTTCTTGGTAGCAGCCATTCCAGGTTGGCAATATTGGAATAAAAAGGAACCAATTTTCCAAGAGCGTATGTTAAAAGACGTTCGTAATATGGTGCGTTTAGAAAGAAATAGACCCTCTATTTTACTGTGGGAAGTCGTTCCTAATGAAACTCATTTTCCAGAAGAGTATGCTATAAAAGCCACTCAGTTTACAAAAGAAGAATACCCATATCCAGGTAAATATACGGTTACTGATGCTCGAACACACCGATCGAAAGCACAGAAATACTTTGATGTTTTGTATGCCAATGACCAAGTGGAAGCACACAAACAGAAATCTATTTTTAAAAGAGAATGGGGCGATTTTGTAGACAATTGGGTAGACCATAATTCTGTCAGTCGAGTAGCCAAGCAATGGGGTGAAGCACCTCAGGTAAAACAGGCCATGCATTACTTTAAAGAAGAATGGATGGAAGATGGTGAACTACAAGAATGGCCGTCTATGACGATGATTTACGGAGCAAGTGAATCACTATTCGGAGCAACATTATGGCATTCATTTGATCATCAAAGAGGGTATCACCCCGATCCATTTTGGGGAGGGATTATGGATGCATATCGTCAACCAAAGTTTTCATATTACCTATTCAAATCACTTTTACCGACAAGCGGATTAGAAGATGTTCCTCATGTAGATGCAGAACCATTTGTTTACATCGCACACCTGATGACACCATTTTCACCGAAAGATGTAGTAGTTTTTACCAACTGCGATGAAGTGAAACTGACCATGTATGGAGAAGAAATTGGTATCAAAAAATCAACAGACCCCAACAGTCCAGTACCCAGAGTTCCAGTTGTTTTCACAGATGTCTTTAAGAAAATTGATGCAAGAAATAAAAACAAAAAAGGCTATGGCAAGATTGATCAGAAATGGGTAGAAGGTGCTGTGATGAAAGCTGAAGGTATAATAGATGGAGAAGTAGTAACTGAACACAGTCGTTGGCCGGCCGGAAGAAAAAGACGTCTCCTCTTAAAAGTAGACGATATGGGCATTACTCCACAGGCAGACGGTAGCGATATTACAACTGTAGTAGCTTATTTAGTAGATGCTGGCGGTGCCATTAAAAGACTAAGTGATGAATATGTTCGCTTTACTGTTGAAGGCGAAGGGGAATTGATCGGAGGAGTAAACAATGAAATCAACCCTCAAAAATTACTATGGGGAGAAGCAGTTGCTCTAGTGAAATCTTCTACCAACCCAGGTAAAGTGAAGGTGAGAGCAGAGGTACTAAAAGACGGAATTAATGCACCTAGTTTTGCAGAAATTGAATTCAATACCGTTGGTCCAAAGCATCAATTACACTACACTGAACTACCTCAAAAAGAACAAGAATATATCCCAACACCTCTACTTGTAAATGAAAGCGAGGAAATGAAAAAACTCCGAGTTGAATTACAAGAAGTAAAAAAACAACTTCAAGAATACAAACTGAATGAAGTAGGGAAGCAGCAAGATACTTTTATTGAGTAGGTCATTCAATTCTTCTATTTATGAAATAGTATGAAAAGCAATTTAGGACTTATAGTAATGGGATCTTTTATAGGCGAGACCATCAATAAGTATTTTTATTGCCAATACTAACCTTATTTTGACTGAAAAATAAAGAAGCAATTGGGGATGTGTCAGTATTTATCCAAATAACTTTATTTTTAAATTATATAGTAAAAACAGCAACTATATAGTGATTTTTGTAAATACTAAAAGACCTTACATTGTACCGATAACCAGCAGTGTATTCGGTAGGATAAGATCAAGATTGTATTACTTTTGTAATAAGCAATTACTTATTTTTTGAAATGAAATGATTGGAGCAAGGAGAACCTAATGTCTTCTTTGTGAAATAGATAAGAGTGCTTATAAGTAATGAAATGTGACTTCAAAAATCAATTCAATAGAAAACAGAGATTAATTAACTAACAAAATGATAGGAGCAAAGAAAATATCAGTAGCCTTGTTATGTGCATTGCCTTTTTTTAGTTGGGCACAAACATCGGACTTAGATAATGGTATTACCGGACATTGGGAAGAATCTTATGCCCCTCAAAAACAAGATTGGCAGGCCTATTGGATTTGGAACACTGATGATGGAAAAGAAGAAACAAAGCAACACAAAGTTTTGTTTAGAAAGTCTTTCCAACTTTCAGAAATACCTGCTGATGCTATATTGAAAATAACAGCGTCCTCTTTGTATAAGCTCTATATTAATGGTGAGTACATCAATAGAGGTCCAGCAAGGTCAGCTCCTCATCATCAATCATATGATGTGTTAGATATTAAATCAGCTTTACAAACCGGTAAAAATGTAATAGCGGTGGAAGCACATTACCAACAAGGAGAAAATGCATACCACTTGAAAGGTAGAGGTGGGTTTCTAGCAGAACTGTCTATCGGTGATCAATTGATTTCAACGGATAATACATGGAAAGTTGCAGTAGATAAAACTTGGAATAACGAGGCTCCAAGAATCAACCGTTTTCAGTTGGTGGTTACAGATCAGGTAGATTTGAGAAATAAAGAAGAAGGCTGGAATCAACTAGATTTTGATGATTCGAAATGGTCTTCTGCAGTGGGGTTACAAAGGAATTCTGGTTGGCCCTCTGCACAAAAGAATGCAAAACCAAGAGCAATCACAACCCCATGGACCAACTTAGAACAAAGACATATACCCTATCTTATTGAGCAAGATGTAAAAGCAACATCACTTATTGATGCCGAATATGTTGATAGCTATTTTACCTCTGAAGAAAAATGGGATAGAAAAGTGAAGCTGAAACGTTCTGTGCTTTCAAATATCAAAACCAAAAACTATCTAAAGGGTAAAGGTCCTTTGGTATTAGAAGTATCTGATCAACCTTATTTATTGGTTTTCGATTTTGGAACTTTGCTTAACGGTATGCCTAAATTCGACATCGAAGGAGAAGCAGGCACAAAGGTAGAAGTGGTAGGTATTCCTTATATGGTTGATGATCAGTTTACTTGCAAAGTAGTTGATTCTCGTTTAGTAGATGAGGTAATATTATCCGGAAAGAGAGAGCAATGGGAGGCCCAATATTTTAAACCTACTCGATATTTGGCGATGGTTATTCATCCTCAAAAAAATCCTGTAAAAATATATGATTTCTCTCTGCACCAAATTAAATATCCTTTTGCTACAGATGGAGATATCAGTTCAACAACTGCAGATTGGGTGAAAGCATATACTGAAGCTACAGAAGAAACAATAGATGTGTGTACTACCGACGGATATACTGACAATTATCGAGAACGTAGACAGTATGCTCAGACAGGGTATTATGGTGCAATGGGTAACTATTGGACATTCGGAGACTATGCATTACAAGCAGCAAAACTTGTTCAAGTAGCTCAAGAAGCAGAATCCAATGGACTATTTCCTGCTTATGGGCCATTACTGAATAATGATTTTATGGTGATCTTAGACTCCGATATTTTATGGGTCAGAAGTTTACATAACTATCTACTTTATTCAGGAGATCAGGAAACAGTAGAAATGTTGATTCCAGCAGCTCAAAAATTAATGAACCTGTTGGAAACGTATACCAATTCTGATGGTTTGATTGATAACCCTGCATACGCCTATTGGTTAGATCATGCCAAAAATGATAGAAGAGGTGCGAATCTAAACTTAAACGGCCATTATATTGGTGCACTTCAGGATTTTGCAGAAATTTTATCATGGATGGGTCAAGAAGGTGGTGAAAAATATATTCAACAGGCCAATAAGGCAAAACAGGCCATCCAAGACAAATTTTGGAACGAAAAGAAAGGATTATTTGCCGATGCTTTAATTGACGGACAACAATCCAATCAGTTTAGTGAGCATGCACAAGCAATGGTACTGACTTTTGGGATCGCAACAGATCAACAGGCGGAAAAGCTTATTCCACAACTACTAAAAAAGGATGAGTTGAATTATGTAAAAAGAGAAAACGGCATGTTTATGGTGACTCCGGCAATGTCTTATTTTTTACATAAAGGATTGGCGAATTATGGTTTTATCGATGAATCTTTTGAGCTATTCAGAAGAAGATTTGATGAAATGTTGGCTCCTGAAATGAACGGGACTTTATGGGAAGAATGGTGGAGAGATGCTTCAGGAAGATTTGGCAAAAAAGGTATGATTGGTAGAACAAGGTCTGATGCTCAAACAGAAAGTGCTTTTGCAACAGCTTTATTCGCAGAATATCTAGTGGGTATCCAACCAACAAAACCCGGTATGACGGAATTGGTATTGGCAAAAACGGAGGCCTCAATAGAAGATATCTCTGCTACAATTCCTACCCCACTAGGGATGCTGAAAATAAATTGGAAAGTGAAAGGAGGCGTAACCTCTTTAGAGGTGGAAGTGCCAAAAGGTACTACGATTAAGCTGGATCAAAAATCATTGGGTTCCCAAGTGGAAATCAATGGCAAAAAACAAGATAATAAAGAAAACTATGTTCTTTTGGAAGAAGGTAAATACCAAGTTTCGTCTTCAAAAGAGATGTAGAATTCAATAAAGAAAAATCACAAAGTAGAAAATATAATTATGAAGAAGTTATTCGTTACTCTTCTTTCAGTACTGGCCATAAATAGTTATTGCAGTGCTCAAAATACGCAAGACAAACCCAACGTATTGTTCATTATTGTGGATGATCTAAACGACTTTGAAGGTAAATTCGGAGGGCATCCACAAGCGAAGACACCAAATATTGATAAGTTGGCAGATTCTGGTGTTACCTTCAATAATGCACAAACCAATGTGCCTGTTTGTCAGCCTGCAAGAAATAGCCTATTTACAGGTGTCTACCCTCATGATTCTAGAGATTTTGGCTGGACACCCCGTAAGCAACAATATGTAGTAAAGAACAATAAAACGCTTTTTGAATTATTTAGAGAGAATGGATATGCGTTATATGGTTCAGGGAAACTATTGCATAAAAATGATAAAAAACTTTGGGATGAATGGGGTGTGCCTGAGCGTATTAATTATGGTCCACATGCTTATAATGGAGAAAAAATCATTCCTCACCCATCAGTACCAGAGCCGTTTAGAAGTATAAATATCGTAGATGGTTCGTTTGCGAGATTATCAGATGTACCTCAATTTGACAGTACGAAAACAACATTAAATCCGGGTTGGGGTTACCCGAAGAAAGAGTTCAGATATGTCAATGATGAAGACAGAGATCTTTTTCCGGATGAGCAGCATGCGAATTGGGCAGTAGAAAAAATAAAGGAATTAGAGAAGAGTGGATCAAATGAACCGTTCTTTATGGGTATTGGTTTTGTAAAGCCTCATACACCTTTGTATGCTCCTGATAAGTATTTTGATATGTTCCCTTTGGAAGACTTGAAATTACCGGTCATCAAAAAGGGAGATGCTGACGATAGCTTCTTTAAAGACAACTACCCGATGTCTCAAATGGGATTGAAATATTATAAGGCCTTGTGTGATTCTTATGAAGATGACGAGGAGGGTTTAAGAAAAGTGATTCAGGCCTACTTAGCTTGTATAGCCTTTATGGATGATCAAGTAGGTAAAGTGATGGATGCTTTAGATCAATCAAAATTTGCAGAAAATACGATAGTAGTTTTTACTGCCGATCATGGTTGGAACTTTGGAGAGAAGGACTACCTATATAAAAATTCACCTTGGGAAGAATCGGCAAGAATCCCAATGATTGTTCGTTATCCTAAATCACAAAAAACAGGTAGTGAGGTAGATCAGCCGGTTTCGTTAATTGATATTTATCCTACACTAAAAGATATGTGTCAATTAGAAGGAAGTACTAAATTAAACGATAATGCAGCAGCACTTGGCGGATATTCTTTTGCCCCTTTTATGACAGATAAAAATGCAACTTGGGAAGGACCTGAAGGTGCTCTTACAGTAATGGGAGTAGGTATTTCAGAGCCTATCGAAGGATTAGCAGTATCAACGAACCCTCAGGCTTTATGGCATATCAAAGTGCTAAAAGATCTTGGGCAAGAATTTATTTTACAGCAGACTTATTCGTACAGGACGAAAGATTTCAGATACATTCTCTACAAAGACGGGCAAGAAGAACTATATGACCACCGTAAGGATCCTTACGAATGGAAAAATGTAGAGGCAAAGAAATCTTATGCTAAGGTTAAGGCTGAACTGAAAAGACAAATGTTTGATATTATTGGGGTTAGTGCACCGCAATAAATAATGAAAAAGAGTTAGTGGTTAGATATAAATGTCTAATCACTAACTCTTAAAATCTATATATCCTATTGTCTATTTTCTTTTGAAATAGGATAAGTTTTATCTCTGATTTTGACCATTGGGTCAGCTGCTTCAATACCTTCTACAAGGTTGCCAGGTAAGAACATCAAGTTTTTATCTGTGGCTTCTTCGGTATTTACTTCATTAATTTTTAAGATCCCTAACTCTACAATTTCATTGTGATCGCTCCAAACCACTGTAGGGTTATCGATCACATCATTATCATTAGCCAATTGCAAAACGAGTCTCAAGTTGATTGTTTTGTTTGCGACCCTATCACTAATTTCATTCATTAGAAAATTATTAGCTAAAGCTTTTACTTGATCGTCCGGATAATATTCTTCTACCTCAGGTAGAACCTGGTATCTACCAAATCGAACAGCTCCATCTTTATTGATAAACTTAAATGCATTAACCCCATAGTAAGGTAATGTTGCAAAACTCTTTGGCATTGGTTTGTGAGCTGTAAGAAATGCCTTCGCAGTAGAGTGCTGTTCTAGATAATCGTTTAAGGTATCTCCGCCTTGCCCCAAAGCCATTAAAAGGTTTCTAAAATCTAAGGCTGTTGGTGAGGGAAAACCATTAAAAGAATGACAAACAATATCTGTACTTTCTTCGTTGGCTAGATGAAATTTTATACCTAAACCTTTGGGGTTAGACATCTCATCGTTATCTGGAATTGTTGGTACACCTGCAAAGTTAGAAAAACGTATCGTTACCGGACTAGATTTTTCTTGTAAGTGTATCGCCTTTGTAATGTTTTGAGCTGATGAACTCGGTTGAAAAGATCCTGTTAAAATAATGCCTTTTGCATGTACAGCCCTAGCTTTATGCTTTCCAAATACACCGTTTAATGATTGGACTAATTGAGAAGGTAAGTTATTTTCCATAATGTTTTAAGGGAATGATTGTGTGTGATATAAAAGATATTCTTATCCTTTTTTAACGGCATTCCCTATCAGCATTTATGTTATTATTAGCTTATTCTATACAAGGATCTTATCAATTTTTGCTTGTAGCAATACCTTTTTCTATTCAAAAGAGCCTCTATATAAGATTAATAACGAATTTTTGAATCTGTTAATAGTAGTTCTGAGAAAATAATCGTAATAATGCATGTTTTTATAAAAGCGGTTGTGAATTAACAAACTAAATATGTACTTAGGTTATAAAATGTTGGTCCTAGATATGGACGATACTCTCTTAAACGACGATCATATAATATCTGAGAGAAATAAAGAAATGCTCATGAAAGCACAGGAGGAAGGCATTAAAGTCGTATTGGCTTCAGGTAGACCTACTCCAGCGATGTTATCGTTTGCTAGAGAATTAGAATTAGATAGATTTGGCTCTTATATCATTTCCTACAATGGAGGGACATTGATCGATATGGCTGATGAAAGTGTTGTGTTCTCACAAAGTTTATCGGTAAATAATATCCATACATTGTATGATTTTGCCAATGAGAATAATGTAGATATCATTACTTATTCTGCAGATAGTATTATCAGTGAGTCGCACTCAAAATATATTCAAGTAGAATTGGATATTACTAAAATGAGTTTCGACCAAGTGACAGACTTCAAAGGTGCAGTAGACTTTGAACCAATCAAATGTATTATGTTAGAAGAGCCTTCAAAATTACAAGAGGTGAAACCTGTTTTGGAAAGTAAATTCCCAGAACTTAGTGTTTCTTTCTCCAAGCCGTTCTTCTTGGAAGTTACACAAACAGGAATTGATAAGGCAGCAACACTATCTAAATTAGCAGAAATTACAGGAATCAAGAGAGAAGAAATCATTGCCGTGGGTAATGCTGGAAACGACCTTTCTATGGTAGAATATGCTGGTTTAGGTGTTTGGGTTGACAATGTAACAGAAGAATTACGTCATAAAGCAGATGTTATTGTTGCCTCAAACAATGATGACGGAGTAGCGGAAGTCGTAGAGAAATACCTATTGAAGCAAGAAATGAGTTTAGAAGTACTCTAATAAAAAAGGAGTCAGGGATTAATCAAATATCCCTGACTCCTTTGTTTTTACATATATATTATTTCCTTTTTATTTAGGCTCAACTAAATAAGGATTAACACCTAACTTCTCGATAATATAATGGATAGCAAGTTTTGCTTTCACACTATTACCCGCTTCGTCTAATGGAGGAGCGATGGCAGCAATTCCGAATTTTCCCGGAACGACAGCAACAATACCTCCACCTACACCACTTTTGGCAGGGATACCTGTATAGAATAACCATTTACCTGCATCATCATATAAACCTGACGTTGCCATCACAGAAAGTGCATGTTGAGTAGCATCGGGTAAAATCACTACTTCATGAGATAAAGGGTTAGTACCACCATTTGCTAACGTAGATCCCATTACTGCTAAATCTTTTGCATTGACACTTACCGCACATTGTTTCGTGTAGATGTCTGTAGATTGTAGAGGATCAAAATACATTCTTCCATAAGAAAGTAATAACATAGAGATGGCCTGATTTCTCTTATTGTCATTCGCCTCACTATTGTAAACGTTCCAATCGATATCAAGGTCTCTTCCTGCAAAGGAGTTTAATGTATTTCTGATGTTATACCATTTTTGAACAGAGTCTCTACCTGCCATTAAGGAAGTAGTAGCAATAGCACCAGGGTTTACCAATGGATTAATTTTTTTTCCTTTTGAGCGCTCTATGGCTGTGATGGAATTAAAAACCTCGCCAGTAGGTTCAACGCCAACAGCATGAGCAATACTATCTGCTCCGATTTCGTCAATCACTTTTGCCATGATAAATGCTTTAGATACACTTTGGATGGAAACTTCATCGGTTACATCTCCGATAGAATACACTTTACCTTCTACAGTAACGATCACAATTCCGAAGAGATCTGACGGTACATTGGCTAATTCTTTTATGTAGTCGGCATTTTTACCTTCCTCTACATCTTTATATTTAATATATGCTTCATTTAAAACAGCTTCAATGTTTTTCCCCTTTAGCTTTTGTGCCTGTGAAGGAGACACAATAAAGAAAGTTGAAATAAAGAAAAATAACGGTATGTATTTAGTAACTAATTGCATATTTCTTTTGGGATAATTAAAAAGTGATGGATATACGATCCTTTTCATTAAAACGCTAGTATTCAGTACATCAGATTATATATTTCGATTGTAAATATATAAAATTCGGCTATTTAGAATTCAGACTCCAATGCAAGTGATTTTAGTATCAATATAAAAGCCCCTCTCCATATCATGAAGAGGGGCAGGTAGCTGTTTGTTAGTAGTAGTCCTTATTAAAAGGAAGGAATTTATGGTAACGAATCATCAAGCAGTACATCATTAAGCTGACTGAACAATTCATGTTGGTTTTAAATTAAGCTAAGTGTTAAAGGTTTATTGTACTCTTTCTGAAGTATGGAATGTAAATTCTTCACCATCGCTTTCGATTGTGATAGTCCCTTTATAATCTA
This sequence comes from Flammeovirga agarivorans, assembly GCF_012641475.1. Classification (NCBI taxonomy): domain Bacteria; kingdom Pseudomonadati; phylum Bacteroidota; class Cytophagia; order Cytophagales; family Flammeovirgaceae; genus Flammeovirga; species Flammeovirga agarivorans. The sequence goes on from NZ_JABAIL010000003.1 coordinate 680,678, forward strand.
CATTAACTAAAGTGGCATCATAGTCTGTTCTCTCACCATGTTCAAACTGTCTCTTAAAATATCTTACTTGATTATCGTCTGTCATAGCAAGTATATCAATTACTTTTTCACCGTTATTATCATAGGCATTCACTTGTTCGTATATTCTTAGTTTGGCATCCAATGTTTCTTGTTGAGTATCATGTTTTGTATGACCTAACCATTGGTTGATAGCTTTTTGGTTGTTAGTGACTGCTTTTTTTCCGTAGTTATCCACTAACTGTTGTTCTTGAGCTTGTTGTCTACCTTTTAAAGCACTAACACTAGCCGTATATTTTTGATTATTTGTCGCCAATTGTGCATAATCACTGTTTTTACTATGATCTAACGAAGGTACTTTATTACCATAAACTTGATCAGGAGTTGCAGCTTTTTGCGGAGCGACTACTTTTTGTTGTTCAGGAACCGGATAATCATTGGTTTCTTTGGTGGGTTGCTGTGCAACATTAGTATTTTTTTGATCGGTATTTTTGGTTTCCGTTGTACTTGCTACATGGTGTGTAGTAACAAAGTTCTTAGTACTATCTTTTTCAGAATTAGTATTGTTTTGATTCTTGTTATGATTAATGACTTGATGAGTATTTTTTGGAACTATCGGAGTAGGTTCATTATCATGTGAACAAGCAAACATTGTAGAAGCGATAACTAACGTAGCGATAGTAGTAGATAAATTTTTCATGATTGAAATATGTTTTGTAATTAAGAATGATAATTAGTCTAACGCCGATACTGATATCTAGATGTGTGTTTTTACAGTGCTTGACATTGGAGGGAAGAATGGTCATTAAATGGGAAAAATTGTTAACCAAATGGAGGTGTTTTCTTAAAATTATTTAAAAATAGCTGTAGAATATCATTATTTATAGAGAGCCTTCTAACACCTTTTAAGAATTGATTCTATCAGCATCCGATTTATTAATATCAAGATCTGACTTTGGAAGGGGGCTTTTCATGAAAATATGAAACGATGTTTCTAAAAGTGCGTTTGTGAAATCAAAATCTATTCAACGCGCATCATGAAAAATTATTTACTTCTGATCATTGGCATTTTAATGTCATCTCAAATATTCGCTCAATCTACTTTAGATTCTATTCCAGAAGAATGGTCTTCACCATTAGATAGTATTCAGACAGTAGAAGAAATAACAGGATGGTACAAGACATTTAACGATCCTATACTTAATGAGCTCATTCAAAAGACAGCTGAAAACAACCTTAATGTGGCTCAAGCAGTCAACCGAATTGAAAAAGGAAGAATTATGCATCAACAAAGTCAAGCAGGATATTTTCCTAGTATTGGCGTAGATGTATCGACAACATATAGTAACAACAACAGATTGGATGCTTTAACTCCAGATGATGTAGAAGACCAAGGCGATTGGTATTACAATGCAGGAGTTTCTATGAATTGGGAAATTGATGTTTTCGGAAGAATTCGAAAAGGGGCTAAGGCAGCAAAGTATTCCTACGAACAAGCTCAAGAAGATAAAAACGCTGTAATGGTAAGTATTTTATCAGAGGTGTCTACCGCTTACTTAAACCTTAGAATTTATCAGAACCAAATTCGAGTAGCTGAACAAAACGTCTTTTCTCAACAGAGAGCTTTAGATTTAGCTAGAGATCAATACCAATCAGGTACAAAGTCAAAACTTGCCGTTTTACAGTCTGAAGGAATTTTATTCCAAACGCAGTCAACGATAAAGACTTTAGAAGCAAGAGTCGTTTCTCAAATCAATATGATTCAAGTGTTGATGGGTGACCTACCTCAGGGGTTAAAGTCAGCATTAAGTCAGTATGCGCCACTTCCTGATATTCCACAGGAGTTGCAAACACTTTTACCCGCTCAAGTGATTCGTCAACGTCCAGATGTTCGTTCTGCAGAAAAAAACATGATGAAACTTTCAGCGACTGTAGATATGGCTACCGCTCAACAATTACCTGTTATTGCCATTCAAGGTAAGGTAGGTTTTGTTTCCAAAGAACCGGATGAGTGGTTTACTTCTGAATCGCTGAGTTATTTTATTGGGCCGAAATTGACATGGAATGTATTCTCAGGTTTCTATCAGAAAAGAGAGAAGCAGATTTCTAAAATAGAATGGCAAAATGCTCAAATCAAATATCAAAATACAGTATTAACGGCATTCAAAGAGGTAGAAAATAGCCTAATGAATATCAAACAGTTAAAAGAATCTGCGAATTGGATGGAACAATCTGTTTCTGCTACTTCAGAGGCGTTAGACATCTCATTGAACCAATACCAAGAAGGTCTAATTGATTATACACCTGTCTTGAATTCCCAACAAAACCTCCTAATGGTACAGAATCAGGATGTTGAGATTAAAGGAGATTTACTGATCCAAATCGTTAAGTTGTACCAATCTCTAGGAGGAAATCTATAAGAATATGATCGGAAACTATCATGATGTGACTTTAGAAATTAATATTAGTAACATCGTGATAGTTACATCGTTACAGAATATATACACTACAAATACTGAAAAAATTTATTCTCAATAATGAAAAAAATTCTCTCACTTATATTGATGGGCGCTGTTTTCACTTCATGTTACAAGAAGCCCGACTTATACCAGGCACCCAAGGTTCCTACGGTAAAAGTAAGTCATCCACACAAAGAAGAAATTGAACTTTATGATACGTATACAGGGTATACTGAAGCTTTAGGTAAAGTAACGATCGTTCCGAGGGTAACAGGAACATTAGAACGTCGTTATTTCGAACCCGGTGAAAAAGTTCGTAAAGGACAAGTATTGTTTACGCTGGAAAAAGAGCCTTACTTATCTCAGTTAAACCAAGCGAAAGCCAAAGTGGAAAGAGCAAAGGCAGACCTTGAAATGAAAAAAGTAACTTACCAATCGTATGCAAAATTAGTCAATACAAGTGCTGTTTCTGAGTTAAAATACTTACAATCGAAAGCAAATGTAGATGAGGCGGAAGCTGGTTTACTAAATGCTATTGCTGATTTGGAAGCACAGAAGAACACTTATAGTTATACTAAAATCAAAGCTCCTATTTCAGGTACAATTTCCAACTACTATGTAGATAACGGGAACGTAGTAAAAGCAGAGTCTTCTACAGAGTTAGCGTATATCGTGAACAGCTCAAAGATGAACATTTTCTTTACAGTGCCTGCGACAAAATATTATGAATTACAAAAATTACATGAGTCGCTAGATGGTATGTCAGTTGATGTACTTGCAGATGATAATGAAACGTTATTAGCGGAAGGTAAGGTTATCTACCATGACCCTAATGTTGATTTGAAATCGGGTTCGATTACTTTAAAGGCTCAGGTAGAAAATAAAGACGCTGTTTTGATTGACGGTACTTATGTTCGTATCAAATTGATCAAAAGAGAACATGAAAATGCAATGTTGATTCCTCAAGTGGCCATTGAAAGAGACCAAGTAGGACCATATGTATATACTGTAGAAAGTGATACTGTACGTCAGCATAGAGTAAAATTAGGTGAAGAAATTGGCGATCAGATTATTGTAAAATCTGGTGTTAAAGAATCGGACGACCTCATTGTATCAGGTATTCAGAGAGCAAGAGATGGGATTAAAGTAAACCCTGTCACTGCTTCAAAATAATAACTCATAAAAGAGAGTGTAGTTGAAAAAGACTACACTCTTATTTCAACCTACACATTCACACTATCAATCCTATTCAAAGATGCTTTCTCGGTTTTTTATTCGTCGACCAATATTTGCCGCTGTATTAGCGATTGCAATATTGATTATCGGTGGTCTGTCGATTGTAGAGCTGCCGATTGCACAGTATCCTCAAATTACCCCTCCAACAGTAGTTGTAAAAGGGTTATATCCAGGAGCTGATGCAACAACCATCGCCCAAACAGTGGGTGCTCCTCTAGAAGAAGCTATTAATGGCGTAGAGGGCATGATCTACATGTCATCTACAAGTAATAATGATGGTACTTACAGCTTAACCATTACTTTTGAGGTGGGTACAGATGTAAATATCGCCACTGTACTTGTAGAGAATAAAGTATCACAAGCCCTTCCTATGTTACCGTCGATTGTACAGCAATTGGGGGTGACCACAGAGAAGAAATCAACCAATATGGTTATTCTTGCCAGCTTATATGCTGATGAGGGGTCAGGAATGGATTCCACTTTCTTAGTGAATTATGCTGATGCATATATTGCTGATGAGCTGCGAAGAATTGAAGGTGTGGGTGATGTATCCATCTTCGGTGTTGGAGATTATAGTATCCGTATCTGGCTTAATCCTAAAGCACTAGAAGATCATCATTTATCTGCTACAGATGTAATGAATGCAGTGAAGAACCAAAATGTAGAAACAGCTGCAGGACATGTTGGACAGTCTCCAGAAGTGTCCAAACAAATCAACACTTTTGCTATAAACTTATACCCAGGCCGTTTAAAAACGGTAGAAGATTTTGAAAATATCATCGTACATACCAATTCAGATGGAGGAAGTGTCTTCTTAAAAGACGTTGCCCGAGTTGAATTAGGAGCACAACAGTATACCATGTCATTTAAAAGTACAGGTATGCCAGCTGGTGGTATTGGTGTTTATCAGTTGCCTGATGCCAATGCATTAGATGTGGCCGATGCACTTATTGAAAAACTAAATAGTCTAGAAGAAAAATTCCCAGAAGGATTACATTATAAAATTAACCTAGATACAACCACTTTCGTTAGAGCTTCAATCCATGAAGTAGTAGAAACATTGGTGATTGCAGTGATTCTGGTATTTGTTGTCATGTACATGTTCTTACAAAGTTGGAGAGCGACAATTATACCTTCTGTAACGATTCCTGTGGCATTGATTGGTGCTTTTGCAGCCATGTTAGCTTTCGGATTCTCCATCAATCTATTAACGTTATTCGGTATTGTGTTAGCCATTGGTATTGTAGTAGATGATGCCATTGTGGTAGTAGAAAACACCTCAAGGTACTTGGAGCAGGGGATGTCCTCTAAAGATGCAGCGATCGAGGCTATGAAAGAGGTAACAGGTCCTATCATTGCAACAACATTGGTATTGATGTCGGTATTTATTCCAGCTGCAATGATGTCTGGCATTACCGGAGCACTGTATGAACAATTTGCTTTAACAATTGCCTTTTCAACCTTCTTTAGTGCTTTAAACGCACTTACTTTAACACCTGCACTTTGTGCATTAATTCTTAGAAAAGAAGAGCCAAGTAATTTTATCGTAATGAGATATTTCAATAAAGGATATGATTACTTGGTCCATAAATATGAAAAAGGAGTAGTTTTCGCGATTCGTAAGTTTGTGATGTTCTTAATTATTTATGTAGCAATCACAGTACTTTCAGTGGGTGGTTACGGAATTTTACCAGCTACATTTATACCTAATGAAGACCAAGGGTATATGTTGGTATCCGCTCAGCTTCCTGATGCTTCTTCTTTGAATAGAACATCAGAAGTTTCAACAAAACTTGATAGTGTTTTTACACATGTTGAAGGCGTTGATAATTGGGTATCAATTATTGGTTACTCAGTAATTGATGGGGCCACAGCATCCAATCAGATCACTGTCTTTGTAAGATTAAAAGATTGGGATGAAAGATTAGAAAACGGAAGAGACCTTTTAACCATTCTAAATGATATCAACGAACATGCCTATGCGATAGATGATGCAGTAATATTTTCTTTTATTCCTCCTGCAATTAATGGTTTGGGAGCATCTGGAGGTATTCAATTAGTACTTCAGGATAAAAAAGGAGATCAGTTTGGTAAGCTACAGTCTGTCGGAGCCAAGTTTTCACAAAAGGCACAGGAAAGCGATACCTTCAAAGGAATTAACTCTACATTCAGAGCCAATATCCCCAATGTGAAAATCTTTATCGATGCCGAAAAGGCCATGATGTATCAGATTCCTCTCAATGAAATTTACGCTTCATTAAACTCAATTACAGGTGTTTCTTATGTCAATGATTTTTCTAAATGGGGTAGAACATACCAAGTGAATGTTCAAGGTGAAATGGAATACCGTAAGGTAGTAGACGATATCTATAAGATTAAAGTGAAAAACAAAAAAGGAGATTTGGTATCACTTGATAATATCGTTCAAACTCATTACTCATTTGCTCCCCAAGTAGTTACGAGATACAATATGTTTAATGCCAGTAATTTGATTGCTCAAGTAAGCCCGATACATAGTTCTGGTGATGGTATTGAGGAAATGAACAAATGGGTAAAAGAAGAATTAGACATCACCATGGATGCAGAATGGACCAATATGGCTTACCAAGAAATCAAAGCCGGATCGAATGTAGTATTCATCTTTGTAATGGCAATTCTGTTAGTATACCTTGTTCTGGCAGCACAATATGAATCTTGGTTAGATCCTTTTGCAGTAATTCTTGCCGTACCAATAGCCTTATTTGGAGCTGTATTATTTGTAGCTTATAAAGGGCAAATGAATAGCGTTTACATGCAAATTGGTGTTGTTTTATTGGTGGCATTATCTTCAAAAAACGCCATTCTTATTGTCGAGTTTGCCAGAGAGAACCTGTCTAAAGGAATGTCGCTAAAAGAGGCCATTATTCATGCTTCAGTACTTCGTTTTAGACCTATCTTAATGACTTCCTTTGCTTTTATTCTTGGTGTATATCCATTAGTAATTGCAACCGGAGCTGGCGCCAATGCAAGACATGGTCTTGGTTCTACAGTATTCGGAGGGATGCTTTCATCCACCTTATTATCCATCTTCTTTACACCAGTTATCTATTATGCTTTGCATTATGTATTTAACAGGAAGAAACACAAAAGTAACGAAGATACAAATAATGTTAAACAAATAGAACAAGATAATAAATAACAGCGTTTCTTATAGTGTATTCATCTTATGAACACACTCTCAATTCGCTAATATTCAGTAGGTAGTTTACTATTTTCTGATTTATATACACACTATTCATACACACTTAAAATGATCTCAAAATTTTTCATCAACCGCCCGATATTCGCAGCAGTATTGGCTATAATTATCGTACTCACCGGTAGTATAGCACTGTTTGAACTGCCGATCGCAGAATACCCGAATATCACACCACCAACTGTAAGTGTTACTGCTTCTTACCCTGGTGCTAGTGCAGAAGTTATTGCAGAAACAGTAGGAGCCCCTATTGAACAGTCTGTCAATGGCGTAGAAAATATGTTATACATGAGTTCTACTTCCAATAATGATGGTACTTATTCTTTAACCGTGACCTTTGAAGTAGGTACTGATTTGGATATTGCTACAGTATTGGTTCAGAATAAAGTAGCTCAGGCCTTACCAAAGATTCCAGATATCGTTCAAAAGTTAGGTGTTGTGACAGATAAATCTTCTTCTGGAGTGTCTGTACAAGCAGCCAATCTAGTAATGATTGCCGCAATACAATCGGATGATGACATTGTAGATTCTTTATTCTTAAGTAACTATGCTAAAGTATATATCGCTGATGAATTGAAAAGAATTCCTGGTGTAAGTAACGTGAGTATTTATGGTGTGAATGACTACAGTATCCGAGTGTGGATGGACCCTTCGAAATTAAAAGATAGAGGTTTATCTACAGATGATGTGAAAAATGCTATTTTATCACAAAACGTTCAGGTAGCGGCAGGACAGTTGGGTCAGACTCCTTCTGCAAGTAATCAAAAAAATCAATATGCTTTAATTGTTTCACCTGGCCGTTTGTCAGATGTAGAACAATTTGAAAATATCATTATCCGAGCGGATGAAAAAGGTAGATCTATTCATCTAAAAGATGTAGCCAATATTTCTTTAGGTAGTAAGGATTATACCATGTTTTTCCACCTAAACGGAAAACAAGCAGCAGGTATAGCGATCTATCAATTGCCATCAGCCAATGCACTGGAAATACAAAAGCAGGTAACGGAAAGATTAACAGAATTAAGTAAGAAATTCCCAGAAGGGATGTCATATACAGTACCTTTAGATACCACAAAATATGTAAAAGTATCTATCGATGAAGTAATTGAAACATTGGTGATTGCCATTATTTTGGTATTTATCGTGATGTACATGTTCTTGCAAAGTTGGAGAGCTACTTTAATTCCTGCAATCACAATTCCTGTCGCCTTGATTGGTACCTTCGCAGTAATGAGTGTGCTAGGTTTCTCCATCAATATTCTTACGTTGTTTGGATTAGTATTGGCCATTGGTATCGTAGTAGATGACGCTATTGTAGTAGTAGAAAATACCTCTAGACACTTGGAAGAGGGGATGAATCGAAAAGAGGCAGCCATCCAGGCCATGAAAGAGGTAACAGGGCCTATTATCGCGACAACATTAGTATTAATGTCGGTGTTTATGCCTGCGGCTTCAATGAGTGGAATTACAGGGCAACTTTATAAACAATTCGCCTTAACAATTGCAGTGTCAACCTTGTTCTCCGCTTTCAACGCTTTAACCTTAAGTCCATCTTTATGTGCATTAATCTTAAAACCTAATGAAGAGAAAAAGCAAAGTTTTATCTTTAGATGGTTCAATAAAGGATACGACTATGTTTATGGTGGATATTCAAAAATCTTATTATTCTCAGTAAGAAAATACGGTCTTTCATTGTTAGTCTTTTTAGGTGTTGCTGCCTTTGGTTTGGTAGATTTCAATATGTTACCGACATCATTTATCCCTCAAGAAGATCAAGGGTATGTGATGACATCAGTAGAACTGCCAAAATCGGCGTCAATGAACCGTACAGCAGAGGTCAACAAACAATTGGATAAAATTTACGGTAATACTCCAGGTGTTGCTTCATGGATGACAGTGGATGGTTTCTCTATTATGGACGGAACAACAGCACCAAACAGAGCGACAGTCTTTGTGATTTTTGAACCATGGGACGAACGTATCGATGAAGGGTTGGATATCGACCACATCATGCAAGACCTATCAAAAAGATATGAGGAAGTATTTGATGCAAAAGTTACTTCTTTTGTTCCCCCAGCAATTAGTGGTCTTGGTAATACTGGTGGCTTCCAAATGGTGATCATGGACAAATCAGGAGCGGAGTATGCGAACTTACAGAAAGTAGCAAAAGGATTTGTTAGCGCAGGACAGCAACAGCCTTCACTTACAGGCGTTGGTACAACCTTCGACGCTAAGATTCCACAACTTCGTTTGGATGTCAAAAAAGAAAAAACAGAGATGATGGGCGTATCATTGAATACAATTTATGATGCTTTGAACGCCTTTACAGGACAACAATATATTGATGATTTCACAAGATGGAACAGAACCTACCAAGTGAACATCGAATCAAAAGCAGAATACAGAAACAAGGTAGATGACCTTTGGAATATGTATGTGAAATCTGATAAAGGAGAGATGATATCTATCGGTACGCTTGTAGATATTTCTTACGAAGAAGCCCCTGAGATGGTGACGAGATACAACCTTTATAATGCAGCATACATCAATGGAGATGCAAAGTCTGGTTTTAGTTCTGGTGATGCCATTACAACGATGGATCAACTATCTCAGAAGCAACTAGACGAAGGTATGGTGGCAGAGTGGACAGGCCTAGCCTTCCAACAAATTCAGTCGAATGGTAGTGTCATCTTCGTCTTCCTTTTGGCAGTAGTCTTTGTATACCTTGTATTAGCAGCACAATACGAGTCTTGGTTAGATCCTCTGGGTGTAATTCTTGCCGTTCCATTAGCTTTATTTGGAGCAGTAGTAGCCGTCCAACTAAGAGGTTTAACAAACGATGTCTATATGCAAATTGGTATTGTATTACTAGTGGCACTTGCCTCTAAAAATGCCATTCTAATTATTGAATTTGCAAGAGACAATATCGCAGAAGGTGAGAAACTATTTGATGCCATTATAGATGCAGCCAAAGTACGTTTCCGTCCTATCTTAATGACATCATTTGCCTTTATTCTTGGTGTTTACCCATTGGTAATTGCTTCAGGAGCGGGTGCAAATTCAAGACATTCATTAGGAACAACAGTATTTGGAGGTATGTTGGCAGCCACATTCTTAGCCATCATTTTTGTTCCTTCCAATTACTATATCCTACATAAATATTTAGGAAAAAAAGAAACTGAAAAGTTAGAAGAAAATAAAGAAAAATCAGAATAGATTTTTGAGTAGTGTAGAATAGTAAAAGTCATCCTCACCTTTGGAGAGGATGACTTTTTTTGTGGTAGAAAAACCTGACCTTTAAAAGTTGCTGCTAACCTTTACTTAAACAATATGTATTCAAAAAAATCATCTATTTTATCTTATTGTTACTGTATATTATTCATTTGTCATAATATTGATTTATAGATAATTAATGTTGATAGATTGTTGTTATAAGCATTTTTTAGGATTGAATTTTTTAATTATTTGAGTAGAAATATATCCAAAGATTAAGATTTTTTACTTCAATGATGAGCTGCGTTTTCTAAGGATATAAGCTACTCTTTTTCATTAGAAAATTATAATTAAATTATGTATTACAACAGACAAATTCTAAATGTTTGCTTCTTGCTAACTCTACTTATAGCCTCTTGTTCAACAGAGAAAAAAGAAGAAGATTTACCAGCCCCTACAACAATAATTTCAACAGATATGCTTCCAACATTAACATTGGAAGAATCGGATTTTTTAAGAGGGACTACCTCTTTTGAAGTCGAGGTGACCAATGAAAACATCGACTTAGTAAGTGTAGAAGAAATACAGCTTTTATTGGAAGGAAAAGACTTAGATTTTGATGTGAGTAATGAAAACAACAAATGGCTGTTTACTTTTAATTCCCTACAATTAGAAGATGGTATGCATGAGCTTACTTTTAGTGCTTCATTATCGAGTGAGTTTGAGTTACCTGAGAATGAAGTGTTAATTCAGCATACTGTAGAAGTAGATAACTACCTTCCGACAATTACGGTACAACAAGGTTATATTGGAGGCTACTTTTATGAAGATATTCAAGATAACCAATATTATTCTTCTGTAAATAGAAGAAACAACCATGAGAAAAGTATTTTTATCATCGATAAAGAAGGAACAAAAATATCTGAAGTATACGATCTTAACTTCAGTGAAGGGAACATAGACATTGCTATCCCTGAAACAACACGAGATAGAGATTTCTTTTTAGTAGACTTCTTTACATACGACCATTATTTTAAGACAGATCATCATGCCTTTGATGATTTGGATCAAGAATCAATGATTACTTACGGCGAATTAACATACACAGCAATCAACTCTATCAGTGAAACATCTCCAAAATATGAGCATATAGAAAACGAAATAGTAGAAAATGAGACTAAGGAAGTAACAATAGCTTATCCTACTGATGACAATATTTCTATTACTCTTAAGCTCATCAATGAGAATGAAGAAAACATTACTGAAACTATTGAAAATGGAATGCGTTATGTTACTATCAAAACAGAATATTCTTCTTTAGGAGATAATTATCGAGAAACAAACTGTTTGATGGTGTCTGAAGATGAAACAAACAATCACGCAATTGTTATTCTGAATTTATTGAATGATGGGGATACATTAACTGTATCTAAAAATGATTTAAAAGATGATGTAGAAACATTCAATGTAAGTAATGAAGAAAACTTTAGACAAGTTGTCCTTTCAGATGACTTAAATTTTATCGGCAATGGATTTTATTCTTTTGATATTCTAGAAGACAATATCATGGAAAGAACATATTTCAGAAATGTAATTAACAGAAATGTTGAGGTGAAATATTTCTCTCTAAAGAGAAAGATCGAAAACCGTTTCTTATATGCGTTTACCAATCATGTAAGTTCTGCATCAGAGTTTAATAGCATTCAAGAATTTACAGAAAACGATATTCAAGTCACATTAGAAAATGATCTCTTGACTATAAAAACAGACCTCCAAATAGCTAGTGATGTAGAAGTAAATGGATTAATATATTATGATGAAATTTTCGTTGGTGAACATGAATTTAGATTCAAACAAAAGTTTGTGTCTCCATTTAATACATCAATTGCTTTTGACATCAAAACACTAAATAGTATTGATCACATTAAGACACTTCATAATAGTAATTATGCTAATGTAGATGACTTTACACAATCGGCTGTAGGAGGACAGATATCTAACGATTTACTGTATTATGATGATGGTCGAATCTTGATTTCGAAATCAATAGAATTATAATTTGAATTAATAAATAGTATTTGATCGAGAAATAGTCTACCAGTTTTGGTAGGCTTTTTTTATTTCTTTTGTGATATAGCATATATAAAGTATTACGAATATTAATAGTAGTTATTAATACAAGAAATTCATGCAGATATATGTTCATATAATTGATTAATAATGGTTTATATTTTTGTGAATTCTTCCATGTGTAATAGAACTTGTAGCAGTATAATATTCAGATAAGAAATGATTAATCAAAAATTAATCGATTATGCTTAGTTTGGTGATGACAATACGTTAATATTAGATTCTAAATCATCAAGCATATTATTTATGAAATTTCTTACAGTACTCTTCTTTTCATTTTTTCTATATCAGAATACGTTAGCACAACATCATCACCATGATCATGGACATGATCATTATAAAGGACTTCATCATTGGGAAATTCCAAGTAGAGACCCAGACAGAATTATATTAAACTTTAATGGTGACCCAGCAACGAGTAGAGCTGTAACTTGGAGAACCGATAGTACTGTAACCAATGCCTATGCCCAACTTGCTGTTGCTACCGTTAATTCTAAGTTTACAGATAAAGCAAAGCAATTAGAGGCAGTAACTGAACCTTTTAATTTAGGTCAATATAAGGGGAATGCTTCCTTAACTGTCCACTATCATAGTGTTGTTTTTACTGAGCTTAACCCTGATACACAATATGTATATCGAGTAGGAGATGGTAAAGACCATTGGTCAGAATGGATACAATTTAGAACCGCAAAAACGGAGTACTCGGCCACTCAATTTGTTTATTTTGGGGATGGCCAAAATGATGTGTTAGAACATTGGTCTAGAGTAATAAGAAAGGCATATCAAACAGCACCCAATGCAGCATTTGTAATTCATGCAGGAGACTTGATCAATCAGGCACATAGAGATTACGAATGGGCAGAATGGTACAAAGCAGGTGGTTTTATACATCGCCAGTGGACGGCTATCCCTGTGGTAGGTAATCATGAGTTTAGAGGGATGACAAAAGGAGCTCCAAAGCGCCTTTCGATACAATGGAGACCACAGTTTACCTTACCTGTAGAAAAAGAGTTAAGTAAAAAATTACATGAAACGGTATATACTGTCGATTACCAAGATATTCGAATCATAGTACTCAATTCGACCGATAAATTGGAAGAGCAAGTAGAATATGTTGAAAATCAGCTAAAGGACTGTACCGCAAAATGGAAGATTATCACTTGTCATCATTCTATTTTTGCACCTGCTAAAGGGCGTAATTTTCAATTTGGTAGAGATAAATGGAAACCTATTTTAGATAAGTACAATGTAGACCTTGTATTAAATGGTCACGACCATACGTATGCAAGAGGACATGTGCCTATCAGAACTACAAAAAATAAGAAGAACGAAGATCTTCAGACGGTTTATGTCACTTCTGTAAGTGGGCCAAAACAATACAAATTGGATACTGAGCAGATGAAAAACTATAAGGTAGATGGTTATGAATTGGATGCGTCCGGAGAGCAAACACAGTTTTATCAGGTCATCACCATTGAAGACAATACATTAAAATATGTGGCCTATACTGTATTGGGAGAGAAGTATGATGAGATGGAAATTTCAAAGGATTTTAAGACGGGTAAGAAGAAGCTAGTGAATGCTCAATAATAAGCATTTCAAATAAAAGAGAAAGCACATTCCATTTGTAAGGTACTTTACAAAAGGGTGTGCTTTTCTCATTCTATTCTAAAACATCTATTGCATTCTATTCATCATAAGCGAATGATCTTTCGACCGGCCAATCATCATCATAGCCCAGTTTCCAACGAAGTGTTTTTAACTCCTTATCAGTGGCAAGACATTCATCCAGATCTTTTCTAATTTGCTCTTCATCCATATCCTGACCAATCAATACGATTTCGTTGTTTCTGTCACCGAATGTTTGATCCCATTTTGCCTCAATTGATGCTTGGTTTTCTAAAAAGGCTACATAATTTAATCTTTTATTGAGGTGCATACTACTCCACCATACTCCAGCACTATCTGCTTTTAAGGAACCTCCTGCCTGACTCCATACTAATGCTTGATCAGGTCTTGAGGCCAACCAAAATAGACCTTTACTTCTTATTACAGTAGTAGGGAATAAGTATTGAATATATTTCCAAAAACGTTCAGGGTCAAATGGTTTTCTATTTCTGTAGACAAACGAAGAAATACCATATTCCTCTGTTTCTGGAGTATGTGATTCTTTATTTAACTCTTCGATCCAACCTGCACTTTGTTCAGCTTCTTCAAAATTAAATAGACCAGTATTTAAAATAGCAGAAGGAGCTACTTTACTGTAAGACGATTCAATAATTTTAGCTGAAGGGTTGAGCTTTTTAATAGCAGCATGTAACACTCCCAAATGATCTTTATCGACAAGATCTGTTTTATTCAGAAGAATCACATTGGCAAATTCAACCTGATCTGTAAGTAAATTGACGATGGTTCTATAGTCACCATCAATATCTGTCAGTTCTCTATCTACAAGCCTTTCAGGGCTACCAAAATCTTTAAAGAAATTAAACGCATCTACAACCGTAACCATAGTATCGATATAACTGAATTTAGAAAGGTCGATACCGTTTTCTTCATCGATAAATGAGAAGGTTTGTGCTACCGGAACAGGTTCACTAATTCCTGTACTTTCAATAAGTAAATAATCGAATCTATTTTCTTTTGCTAAACGTTCTACTTCAACCATTAGGTCTTCGCGGAGTGTACAACAGATACAACCGTTGCTCATCTCTACTAATTTCTCTTCAGTACGCGATAAGGTATTTTCGTTTTTTACTAGATCTGCATCTACATTTACCTCACTCATATCGTTCACAATAACAGCTACTTTTAAACCTTCTTTGTTGTGAAGAATATGGTTGAGTAGTGTTGTTTTTCCTGCTCCAAGGAATCCACTTAAAACAGTTACCGGTAATTTATTGTTCATAATTTCTCTTCTAATTTATGCGACAGTGTCGCAATATAATAATGAAAAGATTGTAGATGCAACATATACACCTCATTTCCTTTCATCTATTTAAGAATTAATTCCTGAGTAGGGAAGAGATTATTGATAGATCCACATTAATACATCATCCTCACTTTTTAAAAGAGGATCCAAATAACGCATAGTAGTATTGGAAACGGCAGGGCATCCCCAACCTTCTGCAGTTCCTTCAGGGAAAATCTCTTCATCTTTTACTGCGTCCCAAGAGTGTAAAACGATAATCCTTTTATAAGCATTACTATTACTACTTTCCAAACCATGCATCTTATAGTTCACATGGATACCCCAATTGCTGTAGCCTCTTTTTCCGATCTTATATTTTCCCAAAGAAGACAAATGACTTTCAGAGACATTACTAAAAGTAGGTTTGGCTCTGGTTTCATCACTAGACCACATAAAGTCACCACAGCCATGCGAAACCAACGCTTCTTTTAATACCGTTTTCTTTTCAAGATCATATACAAAAAAGCGATTTCTACCAGAGTGTATTCCCATATCAATCAGAATACAGTATTTAGAGGATAGATTATTTTTTTGATTATAGATTAGGGCTTCTTTTGCTTTTTCTTCAATACGATTTTTGATTTTCTCCTGAGAAAATTTCTTTTGATCATTCTGATACCTCTCCTTATTCCATTCTTCCAACCAATGGCTAGTAGTATCTTCTTGAGCAAACAACTGAAAACTGAAAAATATAAATATCAATAATGAATATATGGCTTTCATAAGGGTAAATTGAAGTGGATTTGTCACAATAGTATAACCGATGAGTGCATTGAATATGCACAGCTTACTTATATCATAAAGTGTACTAGTTTTGGTGTTGACAGTGTTGTGTAAAATATTATAACATTATTTAGATTTATGGAGGAGATGATTGATCCGAATTCAATGATATTTATGAAATTAGCTCTGACACACTTCATCAATGCAAAGAACACATGAAATACTTTAATAATAAGAATGTTTTTATCACCGGAGGGACAAGTGGAATCGGCTTAGAAATGGGAAAACAACTTTCTAAGTCTGGAGCTCATGTAGTACTTTTTGGAAGAAAAGGACTAGAGGAAGCAAAGGAGACAATAGCCCTCCAGAGTGATACCAATAAAGTACATGCTATTTATACTGAAACCACTGATTTAAATACTGTTGTTAGTGCTTTTGCAGAAGGGAATAATTTACTCGGTGGGGTAGATATCGTGATTCATTCTGCAGGAATCGGTCGGTGTGTTCCCTTTAATGATTTCACAAAAGATGATTTTGAAGAATTGATAAATGTAAACGTTTTTGGTACTAGAAATGTAGCTGAAGCCGCTTTCCCATTATTAAAAGTATCACAAGGGCAGTTAATGTTGATCGCTTCTTTAGCAGGGATTGTGCCAAATTATGGGTATTCAGCCTATTCATCGTCGAAGTTTGCGACAATTGGATTTGCTGGAGTATTAAGAAGTGAATGGAAACCTATGGGAGTTCAGGTGTCAGTAGCTTGTCCTCCAGAAATAGACACACCTTTAGTAGAGGCAGAAAGGTTAGAATCGCCCAAAGTAGCCAAAGTTTTAAAGCAATTTGCAGGAAACCTTTCTTTGGAAGTCGCCTGCAAAAAATTGTTGAGAGGATTAGCAAACAAAAACTATATGATTATACCAGGCTGGAAAGCTAAGTTTGTGGCAATTAACCAAGGTTTATTTCCTAGTTTAAATAACAGAATTACTGATTTTATCATCAGAATGTTTTTAAAAAAGGAGAAAGGATAAGCTACTATTTATCTCAGTTATCTTTAGGATAGATCAGATAAATAGTAGCTGGGATTAGAATTTTATCTCGCTTAGAAAACCACTTTTTCGACAACATTCAATTCCTGATCAAATACCCTTACGATCATTAATCCTTTTTGATCGATATGAATTTTCTCCACGGTATTTTTTAAGGTTGATGCATACAGTAGCACCCCATTAGAGGAGATGACTTGGATGTATTTTCCCTTCAAAGTATCGTCAGATGCCACCGTAAGTTGGTGTTCACTTGACTTATAAATTTGTAGACCAAAATCCTCTTTGGATTGGGAGTAAATGGATCGATTGTTACTTGTTGAACTACTCAAACTAGGACCATCAATTGCTGAAATATAGTATTCAACTCCTTCAGTTTCATAGATATCACCGCCACCAAGAAATAACAGTAACTTATTGTAGGTAGTTTGTGATAGATCTTCATTCGAAAAATCAAATATATATTCTACCCATTCATCTTGAACTGTAATAGAGGCTCTTTGGTCATAACTAGGGCCAATATTATTTTTGTTCATGATCTTTAGGATAAGATTATTATTCCTTGGATAGTTGGCCTGACCAGAAGCCTGATATATTTTTACTCTAAATAGTTGGTCGGAACTAAAATCGATATCTCCATCTAGATTAAATACAATTACTGCATTTTGTACTCCTTGACGAACTACTTTTCCTACTTTAACAGCACTGCCAACAATATTATTACCGGCAGGGTTGGTGAGGTTTTGAGTGATAGTTGTCGTTCCAGAATGCATGCTTGTAGGGTAGGTATTGCCATCAAATTTATAGTACTCTCTGCCTGGAATATCAAAATGTAACCAATAATATGCTGTAGCAGTTCCATCCTCGGAAGTGACCGTAATTAGAGAAGAATCATAAAAGTTTTTGGCTGTTATAATTTCAATAGTAGCATTTTCATTGTACGGGATGACTTGAAGAGACGGAAGATTAGTCGTCCCAATAGGTAAATTGATGGTGTACTCAAAAGTAGTAGGGTGAAATGATGTGATACTTATATCGTCCAATAAAATATCTACTAAAGTAGCATTCGATGGGTCTTTGGCGATATCAAAAGTAAGCTGATATAATTTAGCCAGGGAACCATCTTCACTTGTGACTTGAATATGTGTAGTATCTTGAAGTGATGTGGCCTCTTGGAGTAATATTGATGCCAATTCACTATTTTTATTAGCGGTAATCGATGGTACATTTGCTGTTCCAAAAGGTAATGTAATCCTGTAATTTAAAGTATTGGGATCAAAACCTTGTAGGGGTTCATTATTGATGGTAATTGATTTTAAATCAGCATCTTGTGAGTAGTTGATGTGCGGGCCTTCAACATCAGCGATATAATATTCCACGCCACCTGTCTCATTGATATCCCCGCCACCAAAAAAGATCAATAGCTCATCGTAATCGGTTAATGTGAAATCTTTATCAGAGAAATCGAACACATATTCTACCCATTGATCTTGTTGAGTTATAAGGATAAAATCTTCATATTTGGGTCCATTATTCTTTCTATTTTTAACGGAGAAATAAATATTATTGCGTTTAGGATAGGCACCCTGTTCAGAGGCCTGATAGACCTTAAAGCGAAAGACTTTTTCCCCTGTTTTATCCAATTGTCCATTAAGGTCGAAAGCAATTAACGCATTCTGATAGGGCCCTCTAGTGATTTTGGCTACTTTGGTAGAAGCAGCAACAGTCTCATCGGGAAACGGATTGTCTAAATTTGGTGTGACCGTTACGGTATGTCCTCTTAAACTAGGATAATACTCACCCTCATCAAATTTGTAAAATGCTCGACCGAGGACATTGAGTTTTACCTTGTAGGTTTGCATAGAACTACCATCTTCGCTATATACATTGATGATCGTAGTTCCATAAAAGTTTTCAGCAGGTATGATCTCAATTGAATCCTTGGCATGATAACTAGTGGCTTGGATGTGTGGAGTTTCCACTGTTCCTTCCGGTAAATTCACTTGATATTCAGTGGTATATTGTGAGAAGTTTTCTAAGGGTATGTCATTGACGGTGATTTCTTGTAAAGAGGCATGCTGAATCTTCTCTACAGTGAGTGGCGTTCCTTCAGTAAATAGGAATAGTTCTATTGCTGCTGTAGATTGATTTGTTGAAGAAAGTGTCACTTCATTAAACCCTTGTTGAGCTTCAAAAGTGCCTTGTAGATCTACATCCACTTCACTTGTTAAGTTCCAATTTTTATCATAGATTTTTGCTTTATCACCACCTCGGTATTCTATATACTGACTTTCTGTTGCTGACGCCAAAATAGTAGTCGGTACAGTTAAAGTAGCACCATTGATATGAATACTAGGGTGAACAACATCTTCATTTCCCCACATGACTCTGATGATAAATTGAGGTGCTTGAGTCGAGTATTTATTTTCCAAATATTTTGTAGCTCCAAAGTTTGTATTCACCCTCGGAATATACATTCCATCTTCTTGTTTCGAATGGAAATATTGTAAAGCAGGTTCTACTTCTAGCTCATCTTGAATTGAATCTACATGTTGAGACATCATTTGGATAGGGACTAACTCATATTCTTGGTCTAACTCTTTAAGTTCATAGGTGACTTCAGATGCCCATTTATTTTCATACTTAAAGTGTGTTGAAGTCATGACCTGTCGTTGAGCTGCAGTAAGCTTTTTATTTGCATTTTTCCACTTTGGTAGTAATGATAATAACTCTTCAGTCTTTCCGTACTGTGTTAGCTCTTCCAAAGAAATACCAAACATAGGATCAGGTCGTAGTATTGAGAAATTCCTTCCATTTACCGCAGCCTGAACACTTAACATAAAGTTAGCTGCAAAGAGGTTTGACGATTCCCTTACCTCATTTTTATGGGTAGTACTTTTTCGTTCTAAACGAAGTGATGGTCTGCCATGGTTATGGTCTCCAACAGGAGAAGTAAGGTAAGCCTTTGTACTATTTAATTGATATTCAATATATCCTGCTTCAGGCTCTTTTCCATTGGAAGTTCTCACAACAATCGGATGATCTACTTGTTCATATACTTTCTGTGCAAACTTTCGGAACCCCCACTTTCCGTCAAAGACATGAATCTCTGCACCATCAAACAATGCGTTAGATACCTTACAGTCATTTAATAGCTCTGCATATTTCATGGTAATCGTATCGAAAAGAGCGGAGTTATTTTCAGGAACATAAACTTGATTATAGGCTAAGATAATCCCTTTCACTTTTGTGTCTTTGGCATGTTCAGAGCGGGGAGTATTAAAGATACTTCTGTTTTCAATATTAAATTGCCAAGTGCCATCAGGTAAAGTTTGGATACCGTTTACTTGGACCATTTCATCACCAATTTGTAGGTATTTGTAATGAAAGAAGGTAGGTAAGGGACCACTTAGATGCCCAAATGTGTTACTCTCCTGTGAAAGTGTAGAGGGTGCATTATACCATGCTTCTTTTGGTTTAAAATATACCACCAGCTCATTTTCTGATATTCCTTGATGCAAAGTACCCTCTACCCAAGTCGCTAGGTCATCAGATAAATTATCCATTGCGTAAAGTGGGTCTTGTTTTCCAATACCGCCACTAACATAGTGTAAATTAATACTTCTATCATTTTGGGCTTGAGTATTGGAAAATGCTTGGAGTTCTTCTTTCCCATTAAAAATTCCGTTAACCTCCCAG
Source organism: Flammeovirga agarivorans (assembly GCF_012641475.1). Classification (NCBI taxonomy): domain Bacteria; kingdom Pseudomonadati; phylum Bacteroidota; class Cytophagia; order Cytophagales; family Flammeovirgaceae; genus Flammeovirga; species Flammeovirga agarivorans. The sequence goes on from NZ_JABAIL010000003.1 coordinate 701,405, forward strand.
TTTAGTGTATTTGATGGCCAAAAACCACCATGCCATACGTCCGTAAACATATTGATAGTGGTCACATCTGCCATTTCAAAATAGGGTTCAAAAAGCGGAAGCTCCTGTGCATTATTGGGACGAATATAAAATACACTTTGATCTTCAAAAGTAGCTTTCCATTCTTCAATCCATTGAACAGCTCTTTCGTAATTCCAAGTTCCAGGAACTGTAGGATGTGGCATGAGCTCTCTACCCCAAGCTCGTAGTATACTTTCATCCTGTTCTTCCTCATTGGAGAAAGTATATAGGGCAAAACCTCCCAAAGTATTTCCTTTATATCTTTCCCAAAGATGTTCGAAAGAGATACTTAGATGAGATACTGTACTTTGATCCAAAGTCATATAATCAAAAGAAAGCAACTTTGTATACTCATCAGTATTGATCGTAAATGTCATCGTTGCTCCTAAAGGTAGATCTCCATAAAAATCAACCAAATTAAAAGCGATATAGGTACTTTGTGCATCGATGTTGAAAGTAGCATAATATTGCTCATTGGTAGTAGCGAATACAATGTTATCAGCAGAAGTGAAGACTTTAGTAAACAAAAGGTCCTCTTCATTTGGTATTTGTAATCTTAGTCCATTGGTGAAATTATTTCGTAAAACTTCTTTTCCACTACTTAATTTTAGTGATTTTGGATGGGCATCACTTCCTATTTCAAATTGAAAGCGGCCCGATGTAAAAACCAAAGAAGATGTGACTGGAACTAATTGAGTAGGGATGACTTGGGTAGATAAATCTTGACCATAAGTATACAACCCTACAAACAATAGCTGTAGCACCATTGAAAGTGGTAATAATTTATTCATTTCATGTGTGTTTAATCAAATAAGTAATATTCCTCGATTTTACTTATCCCATTTAAAAATTATTTCTGAAAATCTCTATTGTCTGCTAAAGGGTAAGATCATTGATTTAATCTTTTAGAGTAAAGTGGTTGTCAGACAAAAGATAGATGTAGTGATCGATAGCAATTGCTTTCTTTATTTAGGAAGCATAAGGTCCATTGACAGTATTTTCATGTTACTTTTATTTAGATGTAAAGAGCTGTATTATAACTCAGTAGAGAATTGATTTCTTGTAAGTGTTGTTGTTACAATTTTAACGCATTGGAGTAGACTCTACCGTACTCATATCTTTCAAAACCTTCACTTGCAGTATTGAATTTTGTAAGTGATTGATTATAAGTAGTATGTGTTAGGTGGGATAAAACTGCAATTTTATGTAAGAAATGGGTTATCGTTGATATTGCAAAGGTGAAATCATTTGTATCGAAAGATAGTTAGGAGCAAAAACAATGGAATAAATAGCAAAAGTATACTTAGATAATAGGAAAAAGAAAAAGCTTAACATAGGAGAAATTGTTTCTTTCTACCTATGTCAAGCCTTTATTTATTTGTGCAATACGATAAATATATTACATTGTTCTTTCGTTAGCTTCATCAAAAGTCAACTCTTCCAAATCCATATCTAAAATTGCTTGAGGGATTTCACCTGTAAAAGAGTTACCTTCTAATTTTAGTATTTTAAGGTTGGTAAGGTTACTTAATCCTTCAGGAATTTCACCCGTAAACTCATTATTATTAATATAAAGATTTTCCATGTCTTCATACTCAAGTAAGAAAGACGGAAATTCAGTATTAATCTTGTTATTACCAACATATAACGTCTTTAATTTCGTTAGGTCTGCTAAGCTTTCTGGTAAGTAAGTAATTTCATTACTACCCATATAAAGTACCTCTAAATTGACTAATTTATTGATGTCATTAGGTATACTCTTTATATAGTTTCCACTGAAACTCAATGCTTTCAAATTAGTACACTTGAATAACCAATTGGGAAGTGTTCTAAAGGCATCCCAGCAATAACTCATATATAAAACCTCTAAATTAGGCAATACACTAAGGTCTGGAGTAGGATCCATGTTACCGTTGTCTGAAATAGACAATTTTTCTAGGGTCTTCATTTTTGTCACTACAGCTGGCAGGGGACCCGAAATAATTGTTTGTCCCATATTCAACTCAGTAATTGATAATTCAGCAAGAGTACTTGGTAAATCATCAAAACTTGTATCGTAAACATTAAAGATCTTTAATTTTGTCAGTTGGTTGATTTCATTAGGGAAGAGACTGAAGTAATTATAGTTAAACTTTAAATTTACTACATCAGTAAGGTTAGCAAGGTCCCTAGGGAACATTAATGTTCCATGTAACTGGAAATCTCGATCTAGTCCCCTAATATAGAGCTCTCTAATTCTGTTATCGCCATTTACTTCAACATTCGTGAAATCTTTAAGTTCAAGTGAAGCATCCCAATTGTATCGATCCAAGTTAGTCTCATCGATTTGGTAGAAAACATCTTTTATAGCTAATAGAGTAGCTTTATCCGAAAACCCTTCTTGTAAATCAATAATATCAGACGTTTTGACGATACTACTAGATGTACTGATAGAACTAAATTCAGCATACGAAGTTAAGAACTTTGAGTTCTTGGCATCTTCAGAGACCGCAGTAATAAAAAAGGCACCGCTGATAGGGTAGATCGCCTTATTTTCACCTACTTGATCTGTACTTGCTAATAGCGTACCATCTAATGCTGTAATCTCTAAGCTTAAGTTTTTGAATGCATTTTTATACTCTTCCTCAAGCTCAATAACTAAAACATTGATATCAGTAAGTTTCTCCTCGAAGGATAAATTCGTATCCTCATTAGCTTTGATATCAATCGTAGTTTCATATTTAAAAGCAGGAGTACCGATACTCTCAGGGTTATTCGTGATATTCACCGTATAAGATCCAACCCCTAGTTCATGAGTTTCGTTTGTGATTTCATGTCCAGCTTGTCTACCCGATAAAGTAGCAGTAATCAAGACGTCGGAAGGCTCAAGTGCTAAAATTTCAGAGTGTACAGAAGTTTCAATGTTAAGATGCATCTCAGATAATACAAGATTACCGTTTTCCCATTCTGTTGTTTGCTCATCTTTGGTAGAATCACATGAGTAGAAAAAAACAAAGGCTAACACAGACAGAGATAGCCATGAAGAGTTAAAAAGTTTCATTAGTTAATTAGTTGATATTTCTACAATAGTTATACTATACAATATTAATAAGAATAAGGGGAGAATGCAAAGGGGAAGATGACCGAGAAGGATTTAAGAATTAGAAATCTACCTATAGCAAATACTCGTTGTATTGGAATTAAAGCAATAAACGGTTTATAAGAGTATCATCAAGCAAAGATTTGAAGGAAGGTGGCTTACTCATTCCCCCAAATTAATTTTTTGAACAATCTCTGTTATTTTTTATTGAATTCAAGCTATTACATCACTAACGATTTTTCTAACTAGTAGAAGGAACGACCAATTTTTTAATACAACAAATATACAATTTGTAGGAAAGTTGATTTCATAAATTATAAATATGAAATACAAAATACAAATATATGATTAGTTGTAGAGGATTTATACTTCAACCTTAAGATTGAATAGTACATAAGAAAAAATGAAATGAAAAAAATACACCTCTTTCTACCCTTAGTTTTTATACTAATAAGTTGTCATAAAAATACTTTTGATAAAGATAAAACAACGGACAAACCCAATATTGTACTTATTCTTACGGACGATTTAGGGTACAATGATATAGCCTCTTATGGAGCTCCCAAAATCAAAACACCTCATCTAGATCAGATGGCAAATGAAGGAATAAAGTTTACAAATTTCTATGCACAACCGCTTTGTGGACCTTCAAGAGCAGCATTGTTAACCGGTTGTTACCCCATTAGAATAGCAGAACCGAATAATGCGAAGAACTTCCATACAAAACTTCACCCAAACGAAATAACTATAGCTGAAATGCTAAAAACTGAAGGTTATACTTCTGCCTGCATAGGGAAATGGCATGCAGGGGAAAGTGAAGGGCAAATGCCATTAGATCAGGGTTTTGACCTATTTTACGGAACACCTAAATACAATGGAAATACGAAATTGATTGAGGATAACCCTAAATTTAGAGCAACTGTACTTGATAATACGGACACCGTTATGACCATCAATACGGTAAAAGAAATGGGGTTACTGACGGGCATGTATACGCAGAAAGCCACCACCTTTATTAAAGAGAATAAAAACCGTCCCTTCTTTTTATACCTAGCACATAATATGCCCCACGTACCTTTGGGAGCTTCGCAAAATTTTAGAGGTACTTCTGAAGGAGGTTTTTATGGAGATGTTATTGAAGAGTTGGACTGGAGTGTTGGGGAGGTACTTAAAACATTAAAAGCAGAAGGATTAGAGGAGAATACATTAGTTATTTTCACTTCTGATAATGGCCCTTGGGTCGAAGATAAAATTGGGGACCATGGAGGAAGTGCATATCCTTTAAGAGGGAATAAAACGCAAACATGGGAAGGAGGCGTAAGAGTACCATGTATTATGCAGTGGAAAGGAAAAATGACAGAGGGTCTAACGAACCATGAATTATTAACCACCATGGACTTTTTTCCTACTTTTTCAAATCTAGCCAATGCTAGAATACCTCAAAATCTCACCATAGATGGCAAAGATTTTACAAAAGTAATCCTTGAAGGAGCGGAAAGCAGCCATCTGTATTATTACTACTATTCTTATACACATTTGCATGGTGTTAGAGATAAGGAATGGAAGCTGGTACTTCCTCGACAAGCAAAACCTAAATTTATGAAATGGGCAAAAAGAAAGATTGATGGAGTAAGTGAATTACTACTCTACAACCTTTCTACAGACAAAGAAGAGCAATTCAATGTCGCTGATCAATATCCAGAAAAGGTAAAAGAACTTATGTCGAAAATCGAAACAGCCAGAAAAGAATTGGGCGATAAAGACCGTATCGGTGAGAACGTCCGTTTTTTCGACGATACTCCTAACACCCAACGCATTGAGGAGTACAATAGATTAATGAATACGGTGAGTGTTGGTGATGTTCGGTTGTAGGGGAGAGTGGAGTTGATATAAAGGGATGGTTTTTTATAGGCATCCCCTCAACCACCCAGGATTTAAATCCTGGGTGGTTGAGGGGGAGTCAGAAGTTGACTATTCCCAATTTTGTGGAACTTACTTTTCCTATGACCATTCATTATGCTTTCGTAATCCTCCTTTTAATGGACTAGGGTCTCTGACACAATTATTAGACTAAACGTTATGAACATTTCGATAGAATTTTAAATGTATCATATAACATGGTTCACACTAATAGATTATGTTATTTTTATTCAAATAAAACAGTTTTTTTAAGATTCAGTAAACCATTTTTAATGAGAGGTATACAATGTACATTATTTTTATTTTCCTGTAAGCTGATTTCACCTTCATATAATCCATCGGAATTAGAGATGATTTTTAGATACCCAGAATAAAAGTTAGCAGAAAAAATTTTTCTATTAAAACTTAAAGTGACCAAATTTTTTCCCTCATTATTTAGAATACTGACCTTATTATCTTTAATCCCGATAAATAAATTCTCATGATTAAAAAAGTTTATAGAATTATAATTAGGACCTTTATTAAGGTATTCTAACCTGTTCTTACCCACATAGTAATTAAAAAAATATGAATCTCTTTCATTTTGTAATACAATGAATTTATCCTTCTTAAAAAGGACGTGAATATAATCGTCATCATGATTAGATGGAATTTCAATATGTTTAAAAACGGAATCTTGAAAAGTAAATTTATTTGGGGTATCAGGGTCGTGGTTATCTTTTATATAATATTCTTTTGAAAGAGTCGTAAATGTTTTTGATGAATATATATTAAAATCATTTTTCTGAGTAATAGGCTTGAATTCTTTTATTGGATTAAGACTTTTGTTTGGTACATCAAGAAAATACAGTGTGTTATAAGTTTTAACATAAATGTCTTCACCAATATTTATTATTCTTCTGTTGTAAGATTGGTTATTAGAAATTTGCTCATTTTGATTAAACAAACATATTGTTCTCAAAGTATTTCTATTAAGTAGATTTAAAATAGTATTATTTTGATATGAATAATAAGCTATGTATTTACTAGAGTTAGTATCTAAATCATTATTATTTATTTCAAATGGTATTGGATCTGTGAAATTTCTATTAGTCAAATTTACCAATATGGTTGAAAAGGATCCTCCAATATGAGAGTATAATTGAATTTTTAGTATTTCATTAATAACATGATATGAAATAGAAGTGTTTTCAAGTTGAATTGGTTTATTTAATTTATAAATAATTTCTTTGCTATTTATATTAAAAATTAAAATATCTGTGACAACTTTATTATCTAGTATATTATGATTTGATAATGAGAACAAACTATCATTGATTGTTTTACTATCGTCATATTTGATATTTATTTGATTGGTATGAGTATATTGGGAGTTAAATACTTCTACTTGGTCTGTTAATAGTATCGGGGTTAATTTGTTGTTAATTCTAGTGACAGTTTTTTTTCTTACTGGTAATGTTCTTTTATCTAAAAAATTAAAGATATTATAATTAACATTTAAAGATACACCATAAATCAAATTAGAGCTTTCAACCCTATTCCAACCATTATCAAACCATTTATAAGCCCAATCTTCATCAATACTAGACAAAAAAGAAAATGATAAAGAGTCTAAATGATTTAATTTATCAGAATAACTTAATGGATGATTATATGACTCTAATTCTTTTTGAAATAAATATATTATTTCACCATCTGAGTTTATCTCATACATATAAGGTTTCTTAGTATTTTCTTCTGCAGTTAGTAATATATAATGATTATTTTTTATTCTAATAATCTTATCCATCCAATTATCGTTTGTCCAATATTGATTTATAATAGTTCCAGGTAGTATTTTAATTATTTCACCTTTAGAATTAAAAATTATTGGTTTCCCTTCTAATTTTTTTTGTTCATAAACTTCATAAAATCCACCATTGATTATAAATGTTTCTTCATTTAAAAAATAAGCACTTCTTCTAGTATCAATAGGACCGTCATCACTATTAAAAAGTAGACATTTAAATCTCAAATTTTTATTTAGAACAGAAAATCTTCCATTCCAATAATATACTATAATAGTTTCATTTTTTGGTGAAAATGAAAAATCAATACAAGTGCTTAAAGGTAATTTTGTTTCATTTATAATAGTTCCATTTTTGGAAATGTGCTGTATAGATTTATTTGTTAGTAAATAAAATCCATTGCCATTAGTATACATTTTAATAAAGGAACCATTTATTTTAAATCTTGAAATTATCTTATTTGAAGAAATAGATTTTATAAGGATGTCATGTTTATGTGCAATGACAACAATAGAATCATTCAATAAAAGAAAGTCATGAGGGTAATCATTACTGTTACTAATCTTTAAAGAGTCATTAACTTCTTTGATATATGTAGTTTTGTCGTCTCGTAATTCAAATTTCTCTTTAGTAAGCTTGAAACTTTTATTGATGTAAAAAATATAATCAATAGAATCGTTATTCATTTGGATTTCATCTAAAAGAACATTGTTATTGATAGTTAATAAAACATGTCCATCGGAAGAGCTAAATATATTTCTGAATGAATAATAAAAATTATCTTTTTGTGGTATAGTTTTGACTTTTTTACCTTTCAAGTTATACGTAATATACTCTCTACTTTCACCTTCATTATTTTTCGTCATTTTATGATAACAAAATGTAATATTCTGGTTCTTATCAAAGAAAATATTACTGACAAAGTCAGAGTTCTCAATTTTAATATTCGCTATTTTTTTGTTCCGTTTATAGAACATATAAGAGCCTTTTGATTCTTCTATTACAATCAATTCATCTTTTGAGACTTGAAAAGCTCCTTTGTTATTTATAGATATATCATTATTGATTTTGAAATCATAGACTTTTTTAAATTCATCATTGTATACATTAAGTTTTCCATCATAATATGTATATATTCTATTATTCTTAAAAATAGCAGAGTTGAAATTGAATTCTTTATCGAATGATTTTAATACATTTCCATTAAAGTCAAGAATATGGTATAATCGGTTATATGGATTATCAGAATAGGCAAATATTTTTCGTCCTTCATAATCTACACTGATCCCATAATAAGAAAAATCGGAAATAACAGAAGAGTCAGTTTTGATTAATTTTTGTTGTGGAAGAGGAGGCTCACTTAACTTTTGACTAAAGTATAAAGAATCATGTTCTAACATCATCTTATAATATACTTTTTGAAGGTCATAATTAGTACTATCTAATTCATAAGCATCTACTAGGTTTCGTACAACATCAGTATAGTTCTTCTGAGCATAAGCCTCTCTAGCGTCTTGAGTAAGTACAAGGCTTCTTGCCTCTCTCTCCCTCCTTTCGGCTTCTAACTTAAGGTTTTTCTCTTCCAATAATTTGTTCACAAGAGATGAGTTATCACTACTTTTTATTCCTCCAATGATAAACTCGCTTCCAGGTTGGTTATCTCCAAAGAAACCATACATTGATTCTGTTATATTTAACTGAGCTTGTTGGTGGAGCCATGACAGTGTGATAGGATGTCCATTTTTATCACCATTTTCTAAAGCATCAAGTAGTAAATAACAAAAAGGTGAGTGCTTTTCAGCATACCCATCGGGTACAGGTTCTAATGCACCTGATGTTAAGAATAATCTTGATTTTTTAGCTAATTTCTGTTTTGCATATGTCGTAGTACTTTTTGAGTCATAAACTTTATTCCCAGATCGATAAGAGTTTACTTTGTTATTAAATGTTCCTCCAAAGCAAACATCTAAAATAATTCCAACATGTTTAGAAGGTAAAGAATTAAGAATTCCATTGAGTTGATTATATGCCAAATAAGTACTTCTTGCAAAATCTTCAGTAGATGGTTTTGTATCTTTGAAAACTAAAAAACCATCATTATAAATAGTCTTATCATAATCTCCATGACCAGCAATAAAAACTAGAAATCGATCATCCCTTTTAAGTTTATCATGGTAAGATATAATTGTCTTTAAAACATCATTTTTTGTAGGAGAAAGTAATAGTTCGGTTTCAAAATTATATTTAACTTCTAATAGTTCTTTCATACTTGTTGCATCATACTCTGCATTTTTAAGGTCTCTCCACATAGGTTTACCTTCATATTGATCAGAGCCAATAATCAGAGCATATTTACGGCTATCAGTAATTTTAGAGCTATAATTGTCTATTTTAGGTGTAAGGCCTCTATTGGTACTATTGGTATCTATTTGTTCTTGGGCAAATAGTAGTAGAGAGAAGAAGAAGGTAAATGTAAGTAGTAGCGTGATACGTTTGAAAGTCAACATTATTGTAGGTAAATATTATAAATGATATACTAAGGTAAAAAAATATTTTTAGGAATAGATTTTTTATTTTAAAGTAATAGAAGGGTGTGAAAATATAACCGTATTTATAATTTAGTTGGTATAGTCATACTTTGGATTTATGGCTATTAAAATTCATGTTTTTTCACTAAACAAAAAAACCGCTCATACAATACTGTAAAAGCGGTTTCTAGTGGAGTCGGAGGGAGTCGAACCCTCGTCCAGAGAAGCACCTTGTCAAGCCTTCTACATGCTTAGTTTCACTTAAATTTTCGTGATATATCCCGCCGGAAACAACCAAAATATATCCTTATCTGCTTAAAGCTTCATCCTCAACCCACAGCAGGTATCAGACTAGATCAATGATTACGGCACCGCCGATTCTTCGCCCAAAGATCAAGGCAAAGGACGATGTAGCTCGGGAACGCGATACGCGTTCAACCATTTAAGCCCAAATGTCTACAACCCTAAGGGAGACTAGGCAGCCATAGCAAACGAATTGTTGCCAACTAGATTTTGGAACTATCTTTCAAGGCTCTCATCCCATGAGCCTGCATGCTTATACTTGCAAAATATCAACCTGTCAAAACCAGTCGACCCCAAAGTGAACTGGCCGTTCTCATTTGAACGGACTACAAATTTAAGCGGAGAAAAGGACATTATCAAAATGATTTCACAATAAAATAATAATGAACTGATCTACAGGATAAAAAATATTGAAGGTTAACATCTTTTTTAGTTTTACAAAAAATAAAACCACTTGAGTGAACTAATACCCAAGTGGTTTCCTTAATATTTTTAATAATCTTTGGCGATACTAATTAACGTAACGCCGAAATCGAAAATCTTACTAATTGGTCTTTTACATCCATGTAACGATTAATTACTTCATCTAACTTCTCTTTAAAAGAGTGGTATTTTTCAAAAGTATCTTCACATACCTTTGTGTTATTACTTTCATGTAACAATGAATCATCAAAGGAGTCAATCTCTTGATAAATAGCCTTAATGTCTTCTGATAATTGAATGTTTGTTGTCTTAAATTCGTTAAGCTTATTTTTTTGGAATGTATCTAAATCTCTATTCAGGTAAAGGTCTATTCTTTCATTTGATAATTTTATTTCATTTAAATAGAAAGTTATTTCGTTTTCTAAGAACCTAATTTCAGATTTAACATCGGAGATGTACTGAAGCAAACTTATAGTCATATCTTTTTTTCATTTTTGTTGAGTTGATTTAATTTAAATAACGGCAAATTCAATATTCGGTTGCCTTTATTAACCTTTCTTTTTGATTTTAATATAGGATGCAAGTTAGAAATCTTAATAATTTTAAATCTTCTGAAATAATTAAAACTATTTTTCCCTTCTCAAATTATCGTCAGATTAACTAGTTGTATACTAGTGATCTATATTTACTTAGTTGGTCTTCTTTTCTCCCTAATTTGGTAGCCTTCTTGAAAATTGGAACAAAATCTGTGAAATCATATTGACTTGTATTTAATCGTAACATTAACTAACTAATTTTTTACTACTATGAATGAAACTAGTACGCTATTGCTCGGCTTGGCTTTAGCCATCATTATGTTGGGTATGGGATTGTCGCTCACCTTAGATGATTTTAAAAGAGTAGCAGAAAATCCTACTGCTGTAATTTTAGGACTCGTTTTACAATTGGTTGTTTTACCGATTGTGGCTTTTGGTATTGGCTATTATTTAGCGTTGCCATCGTTTATTGCAGTAGGATTAATTATCCTTGCAGCATGCCCAGGGGGACCAACATCCAATCTTATCACACATTTGGCCAAAGGAGATACTGCATTGTCGGTGTCATTAACAGCCGTAAGTAGTTTTGCTACAATTGTTACTATTCCTTTTGTGATCAATATGGGATCAACATTTTTTATCAGCCAAGATCAGGAGATCTTATTGGATGTACCTGAAACAATCAAGAAGATTATGATTGTAAGTATTATTCCGATTATTTTGGGAATGGCGATTAGAAGGTTTTCAACCACCTTTGCACATAAGATGGCTAAACCTACAAGAATTGCATCTGCAGTTATTTTAATTGTGATGATATTGGGTATTGTGATCAAAGAAAGAGATAATGTGATCGAATATTTCTCTCAAGCAGGATCGGCGGCATTACTTTTAAATGTAATCACAATGGGAATCGGTTTCTTAGCGGCTAAATTATTCCGCTTAAAAACACCTCAAGCAACTTCTATTGCCATTGAAACAGGAATACAGAATGGTACTATGGCGATTACCATTGCAATAGGTATTATGGGAAGAGTAGACCTATCTATTGCTGCAGGTGTATATTCATTAATCATGTTCTTTACATCTGGAGCATTAATCTTCTTTTTCTCTAAGAAAAATGAAAAAGAATCGAGTAGGATACCACTTACAAATAACTAAAACATCAAAGGCCTCAAATATTTAAAGTATTTGAGGCTTTTTTATAAGTAGCTGATTACAAAACTATTATTTGACTTTCATATATAAAACTCAACTATCCACTAAAACTTAAAAATGGAATACTTAAATTTTTTTACTCTCTCTCACTGTGTAGTATTTGCCTGCCTGTTTCTAATTATCGGTTTTAAAAAAGAAGGATTTTCTGTAGATAGCGATCCGTTCAAAGTTCATGTGCAAAAATCTGCATTGTTTGGAGGCTTTATTGTCGTTCTTTTCTCATTAATGCTATTATTGAATTATATTCAACCGGCGTTTATTGAGCATTCAAAACACCCTAAAGAAGAGGACCCGGGTAAATACGCCAGTTTGTATATCTCATATGCCATTACCTTGGTGGCCACTTTTGTTCCTTTAATCACAAAATGCCTGAAAGAAAAAAAGGAAGACAAGAACAAAGGTTTTCTACCTTATAACTCTATTGGTTTAATTGCTATCGTACTTGGTTCTACCGGATTGATCTCAACTCTAATCTTCTTTTTCAGTGGTGAGATCACTTATGTAGACAGCTATGTTTCTTACTTAAGTCATTTTATTCCTGCAGTAGCAGGTCTAGTCGCCATTCTTGGAGAAACTTTTTACAGTGAAAAGAACATTTCAAAACTTACTGATCTAGGTAAAGTTTTGGGTGTCGTATTATTTATTGGTTTCTCTTTGTCATCGTTTAATGCAAGTATGGCGGATAAGCAAAGTCAACAATTGAATAAAAGAATAGAAGATGCCCATAAAGACTTAGACGATATTATTAAGAAGTCTTCAGGATTAGACGCGTCACTTACCAGATTAACTGATGTGATCAATAACAGTAATATCATTCAATTTGAAGATAAGGTAGATGCCTTGAAGAATACGTTAGCGGGGCTTTCAAAAAATATTTCTGCCTTGGATACAAAAGTGAAAAAGTTACCCAAAAAAGATGTAGTTGAAAAGGTGATGACAAAAGTGACAGCAATTGAAGCTTTAGAAAAAGACTTATTGGCTAAAGTAGATCAATTACCTTCTGACGAAGACATCAATGCTATTAATACCCATCTCACGACATTGGAAGAAAAGGATGCTCATTTGGAAACACAGATAAACAAGATTCCAACAAGTATTCAGAAAATAAATGAAGAGGTGGCAAAACTAGACCAAACCATCCAATCAATAAAGGAAGGCATGTTGGATAAGGAAGATATCAATCGTAGGTTGGATGAGCTGGATGCTTCCTATAAAACGCTTAGTGAACTGATTGAAAAGATGCCAACAGAAATTAGTAAAGATATCGCGAAACAAAAGACTTTAAAAGAGACAAAAGAAGATCCATCAAAACCCACTGGTGATTTAGCTGAGACGGGTAATGGCAACACCGATAAATCTTTAAGTAAAAATGATGGTGGATAAGATAGAATAAGAACAATACAGCAATTCTTATTTAATTTTTGATTGATTTATCAAAATATATTTTAATTATTGAAATTCTGATTACGAATTTCTTTCAATAGGGCAATTATTCAAATTAAATCTATTACTTTCGTTGATTGAAATTGTGTAGTAGCATCAAATTAGGCTACTATTCTCAAGAATAAAACATTCAACAATGCAAATTCTTAGCGAACAGGAAGTACTCCGTAGAGAAAAAAGACAACAGATCATGGATCTTGGTATTGATCCATATCCAGCGGCAAAATTTGACGTAAACGTTTCTGCTGAAGATATATTAAAGAACTTCGAACGTAGACCAAACGATTACGGTACAATTACTATTGCTGGTCGTCTTATGAGCGTTCGTGAAATGGGTAAAGCATCGTTTGCTGAAATTCAAGATGCAACAGGCCGTATCCAAGTTTACATCGCAAGAGACGAAATTTGTCCAGGTGAAGACAAGACGATGTACAATAAGGTGTTCAAGAAACTTTTAGATCGAGGAGACTTTATTGGAATCGAGGGTTTTGTATTCAAAACTCAAGTTGGTGAAATCAGTATTCATGCGAAAAGCTTGAAGGTTTTATCAAAATCGTTGAAACCGCTTCCAGCTGTAAAGATCACTAAGGATGAGGACGGTAACGAAACTGTTCATGATGCATTCACAGATCCAGAATTAAGATACCGTCAACGTTATGTTGATTTGGTAGTAAATAAAGGTGTTAAGGAAACGTTCTTAAAGAGAACGAAAATCATTAACGCTATGCGTAGCTTCTTCAATGATCACGGTCATTTAGAAGTGGATACTCCAGTGCTTCAGGCAATCCCTGGTGGTGCAGCAGCAAGCCCATTTGTTACTCATCATAATGCTTTGGATATACCTTTATACCTTAGAATTGCCAACGAGCTTTACTTAAAGCGTTTGATCGTAGGTGGTTTTGATGGTGTATATGAGTTCTCTCGTAACTTCCGTAATGAAGGTATGGACAGAACACACAACCCAGAGTTTACAGCTGTTGAGATCTATGTTGCGTACAAAGATTACAACTGGATGATGGAGTTTACTGAGCAATGTTTAGAGCATGTTGCTATGGCAGCAAATGGTACAACAGATGCGAAAGTAGGAGATAACGAAATCTCATTCAAAGCTCCATACCGTCGAGTAACAATGGCTGAGGCAATTATGGAACACACAGGTAAAGACATCAACGGTAAGTCTGTTGAAGAATTACGTGTATTCTGTGATGAGTTAGGCATTGAGCATGACGAAACTATGGGTAAAGGTAAATTGATCGATGAGATCTTTGGTGAGAAATGTGAGGGGAACTATATCCAACCTACATTTATTACTGACTATCCTGTAGAGATGTCTCCTTTATGTAAGCGTCACCGCGATAATCCTGAATTAACAGAGCGTTTTGAGTTGATGGTAAATGGTAAAGAGGTAGCGAATGCTTACTCTGAGCTTAACGATCCAATCGACCAAAGAGAGCGTTTTGAAGAGCAAATGAAGTTAATGGAAGCTGGTGATGACGAAGCAATGTTTATCGACCAAGACTTCTTAAGAGCATTAGAATATGGTATGCCTCCTACATCTGGTTTAGGTATTGGTATCGACCGTCTTGTAATGATGTTAACAGATAATGCTTCTATCCAAGAAGTATTGTTCTTCCCTCAAATGCGTCCTGAAAAATGGCCTGTAGCTTCTTCTGAAGAGCAATGGTCGTCGATCGGTGTTGAGAAAGATTTAGTTCCTGTGATGCACAAGTTAGGTTTCTACATGGTATCTGACTTAGCAGATAAAGCCGCTGGTAAATTAATGAACGACTTCATCGGTATGAAGAAGAAGTTGAAATTAAAGCAAATCCCTAACCCATCGAAGGACTTAGTGGAAAGCTGGATTACAAAAGCAGCTTCAGTAGCAGAATAATTTTGAAGTAATTACTTCAATAGAAATATAAAGCGATGAATTTCGAAAGGAGTTCATCGCTTTTTTCTTTTAAACCCAGGAATTAATTCCTGGGTTGATAAGTAGTAGTTAATGCTAAGAGATATACCCTAACTCTTCAAGATCAGGATTAAAATACTTTTTCCCTCCATCATTGACTTCCGCCAACTCAACAACATAGCCGCCAGGCATTTCGAACCTTCCTTGGTACCCGATAGGTACAGGAGTTTTCTCTTGATGAATGATGAAGTTTTCTTTCTTTGCAGCGGCAATTACTTTGTCAATATCATCTGTCCAATAAAGAACTTTGGTATTGACAAGGTAAGCAGGAAAACCCTCTAATGAGTCTGTAATTACTACAGAGATATTGCCAAAAG
The DNA here is from genome assembly GCF_012641475.1 of Flammeovirga agarivorans. NCBI lineage: Bacteria > Pseudomonadati > Bacteroidota > Cytophagia > Cytophagales > Flammeovirgaceae > Flammeovirga > Flammeovirga agarivorans. The sequence goes on from NZ_JABAIL010000003.1 coordinate 716,985, forward strand.
GAGAAGTTAAAGCAACCACTCTTAGTTGACCATATTTAGGCATTTCAAACACATATTCGACCTTAGCATTAAAGTTATTGATATATGAATTGATAAAATCTTTTTCATCCTTGAATTTGATAAAAATGCGAATGTACTCTTTACTTGTATAAAGTGATGATAATGTTTCCATAGGAATAAAGTTGTTATGTGTAATAAATTTGTTAAGAGTGTAGGACGCTAAAAAGTTGTGGTTAGTTACTTGAATTATATAGTGTTAACGCTTTGTCTATACATTCATTAACACCTCAAAGTAGACTTTAATTTTACTGGTAGAATCGTATTAGATATCTATAAAAAAGGTGTTTTTAGGGAGGGGAAATCGATAATAATTCTATCAGTTATATTGATGATAAAAGGTGGATTTTTTAGAATTCATATTACCTTTTTTCTAATGCAATGCCTATATTTATCAGAGATTGAAAAGTGAATAACTATTCAGTTTCTAAACACATGAACTTTTTATACCAATAAACACAATTAACAATGCAAAACATCTCAGTCATTGGGTCAGGTACTATGGGCAATGGTATCGCTCATGTTTTTGCGCAGAACGGATTTAAAGTATCTCTTGTAGATATTTCTGAAGCGGCACTTGAAAAAGCAGTGAAAACGATCACTAAAAACTTGGATCGTTTGATTGCAAAAGAAAAAATCACAGAAGAAGTAAAGCAGTCTACTTTAGCCAACTTAACTACTTATTCTAAGATGGAAGAAGGAGTAAAAGAAGCAGATCTAGTAGTAGAGGCAGCAACAGAGAATGTTGATCTCAAATTAAAGATCTTTGAGGACCTGGATCGTTTGACAAAGCCTGAAGCCATTTTAGCTTCCAACACCTCATCAATTTCTATCACAAAGATTGCTGCGTGTACTCAGCGACCAGAGAAAGTCATTGGTATGCATTTTATGAATCCAGTACCGATGATGAAGTTGGTGGAAGTGATAAATGGGTACCTCACTGATGAATCAACCACTAACTTTGTTGTTGACATGTCAAAAAAGATTGGTAAGGTTCCAGTACCTGCCAATGACTATGCCGGCTTTGTTGCCAATAGGATTTTAATGCCAATGATCAACGAAGCAATTATTTCACTTCAGAATGGTGTAGCAGGTGTAGAAGAAATCGATACGATTATGAAATTGGGTATGGCTCATCCAATGGGGCCACTACAATTGGCAGATTTTATTGGATTAGATGTTTGTTTATCCATCATGAGAGTTTTACAGGAGGGGTTAGGAGATGATAAGTATGCTCCTAGTCCATTGTTGGTCAATATGGTGCAAGCGGGCATCAAAGGAGTGAAATCTGGAGAAGGATTTTATGATTGGGTAGAAGGAAACAATAAAGCTCTTGTAGTGAGTAAGCGTTTTAAATAGAAATAGCAAAGTGGTTCAAATTAAAAACTTGAACCACTTTTTTATAGGTGACTTATTAATAAAGATAATTTAATTGATAGTCGATGTAGATAGTTGTGTGTGTTCAACCTCTATTCGAGTGGTTCGCTCATTGTTGAAATGACGATGTTAATATCTTATTGTTTAGCTCATCCTTTTAGTATTACAAAGTTGTCAATTATTTAATAGATGGTCGTGTAAAAAATGGCTATTGATAATTGAAAACTGACTTTTGAGCAAATAAAAAAAGGTGCCTTATAGCACCTTTATCTTTATTGTAATGTTTTCATATAACTTTCGAGTAATGCACTGACGTTTTTGACGTCATATACTTGCCACCCGTCATCTGTTTTTCTAAGTTTTACGATGAGGTCATCAATTCTATCACTCCCTTCTAATTGAAGCTGAAAAGTGAGTGAAGCTTGATGCTCATCCACCACTTTTTCTTTAAGTCCTTTAAATACAGCTCCATCTCCTTTGATAATCGCTAATAAACCCATTACCTCAGTACTAATTCCTTCAATTGTATTCGGGATATTATGATTTCCGGTAACGATGCTATTTTCCACCTGCTCTTTTACAATAGAAACAATAGAAGGTTTCATAAAAGCAATTAACCCTGTAGCAATATCAACTTCACCATTATTTTGAGCCATCGCAAAAGTGATATACTGGTCGACTAAACTATTAATAATAGCATCTTCATCTACATATTTTTTAAAACTGTCAAGGTCCTTATCATCAATCGCATCTTTAATTTTTACAAAAGTCATCTCGGGACCACCTTGCATGGAAAAGTAAAAAATTCCTCCAACTGCAGCAATTCCAACAATAACGCTCAGGATAATAATTAAATTCTTATTGTTCATTCTTTAATTTTTTGTATTCACTATGGAATAAAATAAAACGGCACTTGATTTCAAATACAAGTGCCGTTTTATTTTCAATTTTGCTTATTTATTTTGATGAGAAGATATGTAACAAACCTGCAATAGGGGTGTAAAACAATAAAATCTCAGGATTTTCAACGATAGTATCGACCACAGAACTCAATGAAACATCTAATTCTTTTTGTTGATCGACGATAGGCCTTACAATATCAAGTTGCTCTTGTGCATCTTTGGAGTAGCCACCATTCTCTTCCAATTCTTTTCTGAGTGATTTAAAATCTTCACTGTGCTTTTTGAATACTATAGGCCACAGTGCAGGGAAGAATTTAAACGCTCGGTTGATGTCTTTTAGATTAACGGACAACAAATCCATTAAATCATAGGGTTTCTGACCATAAATAGCAACAGCTTTATCAAGTTCTATCTGCATTTGATCATGAATTTCCTCGCTAAGGGCATAAATTTCTTCTTCGGAAATATCCTCAATACTTCTTTCACCTACCATTTTATAAGGGCTGATTCTTTTACCTCTTACAAAAGTTAAGTTGGCAGGGAAGGCAAAATAAAACATCCACGGCTGAATAGGGATCAGTGTGGTCATAACCCCAATCGGTAGAAATGGGATTCCCAGTTTTTGAACAAAATCATTCAATAGGGAAACACTATAACTAAAAGGATTGATGTATTCACCGTTGACTGTTGCAAAAGGAACAATATCTGTTTTATACTTAATACTCATTCTCAACGTAGAAGTGGCTAAACGTTGAAGGGAGTATTTATTATTGAAACCTTTGCCAATACCGGGAACACCTTCTGGATATACCAAAATATTAGAGCCATTGTAATGCATGGCTGTTTCATAATTCAACCAAGTAGCATCAATGGCACCGAGTTTTTTCCAGAAGTTCTTTAAAGTGAAGGGATTCATAAACTGACTACGGGAAAGAGCGGGGGCTGTAATTGCTCTAACACTATTCTGTAGGTCGTAATCCGTTTTATCAAATAATCCAGAAACAAAGGCTATTGCATCCCATGGGAAAGCCATTCCTGAGTGATTACTTGCATATATAATTGGGGCATCAGGGTTGTTGCGTTCAGGAATCTTATCGAAACCGACAAACTTAATTCTGAAATAACCCTCATTGATAAATTTCAGCAATAATTTAGATATACTATAAGCATACCCAACATCGAAATGATCATCTAAAATATGAGCATTCTCTTTGATTTCTTTTGGGGCAGTATCATTAATCAAACGAACGCTGTCATTTGTTTTTTCTTCTGATAATACCTCAGTAGCTAGTGATTTCTCCGATTTTTTCACAATACTGTGTAATTCCGTTTGTTTAGAGGTCATTTCTAAATCAGATTTAATTTAGGTTATTATTGTTTATCATCAAAATTATAACAAATAACCTATAAATTAAAACTTATTAAAGAAATGTTCATTCACTAAACAACTGGATTACATGTTCATTGTCAGGATATCAAGACCATAACCATTGGTTACTTGATTGTAAAAGAACATATCGGCTGAAACTAAAGCGGCAATGATAAAGATTAAAGTTGCGAAAGCATTTTGTACTAACATCTTTTTTAAGAAAAGTTGGTAACACTTAATGATAATAGCAACGTTAGCAATGATAAAATAAATAGTAAGCAAAATTGTCATAAGAATAGATGTTTTTTATGATTGAGTTTCTACTATATACTTCTTAACCCTACTAAGAGTTTGTGATTCCACTTTAATATATGTGAACACTGTTAAAGGATTTTAAATTGCTAAGCGATTGAATCTGATTAAATTATAGAATTCTTCATTATTATAGTTATATTGTAAAACAGTTCATTCATTTAAAACTTGAAATACCAATCTTAAACAACACTAAATGGATACCACAGAAATAACGCAGAACACGATTGAACTTACACCAAAACAAGAGAAGTTTGCACAGAAAATGCTGAACCCATTGAAGTTCAAACTATTTACGATGACGCAAGTGCCTTTAGGTTTTATAGCAGGGATGAAGCTAAAAACGTTGGAAGCATCAAAGTGTTCAACAACGCTACCGTATAAATTTTTAAACAAGAATCCGTTTAAGTCCACTTATTTTGCTGCACAAAGCATGGCAGCAGAATTGTCTACAGCAGCTTTGGGAATGTTACACCTTAGTGAGCATATGAAAACCATTGCCTTTATCATTGTAGATATGGAAGCGAAGTTTGTGAAGAAGGCAACAGCTAAAGTGACTTTTACATGTATAGAAGGAGATAAAGTGAAAAAAGCTATTGAAGACGCTTATGCAACGGGAGAATCTGTTGAGGTGAAAATGCTCACAGAAGGGAAAATGCCTGACGGCACTGTAGTCTCTAGATTTTATTTTACATGGTCATTTAAAAAGCGATCTAGAAAGTAATAGAATGAATATTTACTATTCAGATAGAAGGAGCGTACAACTTGGATGTACGCTTTTTTTATGAATCTATGAGCATAAAAAAAAAGCAGACCATAATTTGATCTGCTTTTTCTAGTGTTGTGTGTGCGATTGTGTGTTTCAAACAATCAAGAGACGTTCTCTAATCTCTCGATCTAGCATTGTGTTATTACTATATTGTTTATCGGTTATACAAATGAAGTAAAAGTGTAATTAATACGCAACATTTAAAACGTATAAATTACAATTATGTCATAAATTTAACATTCTATAACATTTTAATACCCCAAAGCACATCCATCGCCTCTTGTATTATCCGAAGCTCCCTCTAAAGAGCCATCTTCTAATACTCTTATACAATCCATCTTTCCTAGTTGTGGAGTGGTTTCAAGGTGATGTCCAAATTTCTTTAATGTTGAAATGGTCTCTTTACTGAAAGCACCATCTTCATAATATACAATATCAGGTAGCCATTGAGAATGGAACTTCTTCGCATCTACAGCCTCCTGCATAGTCATACCAAATTGTGTCACATTTAATATCGTCTGTAGTACCGAGGTAATGATTGTTGATCCTCCTGGAGTACCCACAACTAAGAATAGCTCTCCATTTTTTTCTACTATTGTTGGCGTCATGCTGGATAGCATTCTCTTATTTGGAAGGATCTTATTAGCTTCTCCACCCACCAAACCAAATTGATTAGGAGTACCCGGTTTAATACTAAAATCATCCATCTCATTATTCATAAAGAAACCTGCTTCCTGTATAAAAACTTTACAACCAAAGTTGCCATTCAAAGTTGTAGTAATTGAGACGGCATTTCCCATTTTATCGACAATAGAAAAATGTGTCGTTTCAAAGCTTTCAATATTTTGAACATTTCCTGCTTTTATTTCTTGAGAGTTGGTCGCCTGATCATTTTTGATGGTCGAAATCCTGTTATATATGTAATCATCGGATAATAAAGTATCGATAGGGACAGGATAAAAATCTGCATCGCCAATATGAGTGGCTCGATCAGCATAAGCCCTTCTTTCTAGCTCAACAACATGATGTACCCATCCACTTGAATTATGAGCATAATTATGTGGATCAATCATATCCATGCCTTTGAGGATTTGACCTAAAGTGATTCCTCCAGAAGAAGGTGGTGGCATACTGATCATTTTTAATGAATCTTGAAAGGTAACTTCTATCGGCTTTCTCCATTCTGAATGATATTCAGCAAGATCTTCTTTTGTGATGATACCATTTCCTTCCTTCATGGCTGTTACAATAGCATGGGCAACTGTTCCTGTATAAAACCCATTTCTTTTATTGTTTTGAATAAGTGCAAGTGTTTTTGCCAGATTAGGGTAGTATATAACATCGCCCTTATTCCATTTTCCTTTCTGATTAAATGGATAGTCGAAATGATTGAATGCTTTAAAATCATCAGCATATTGATTGATTTTTTCTGCTTCTTGTGCGGTTAATTTTACTCCATCTTTAGCCAATTGTATAGCGGGAGAAAGTAATTCTTGCCAATCAAGTAGCCCAAGCTTTTCATGCATCTTTACCATTCCATCTACAGAACCAGGAACTCCAGCAGCTTTTAAACCCTTTAAGCTAAGATCTTTAATGGGTTCTCCATTGTCATCTAAATACATGGTAGTAGTGGAGGCATGTGGTGCTTTTTCTCTGAAATCTAGCGATCCTGTTACTCCACTTTCTGTTCGGTATACCATAAATCCACCTCCACCGATATTACCGGCTCTAGGGTAGGCAACCGCTAAAGCAAAATGTGTAGCAACTGCAGCATCAAAGGCATTTCCTCCTTTTTTAAGGATCTCTAATCCAATTTTTGTAGCTAAAGGATGAGCAGTGGATACCATACCATGCTTTCCAATAGGTCCAGTATTTTGATGGGTGAGATGATCGTTTTTTTGTTGACAGCTTATTAAAAAGGTAAGGTGTAATAAGATTAGGGTGTATATTTTTTTCATGAGTGAGATAGAAGTGAGTTATAATTCCATAAAACTTCAAAAAATTGTTTTTTGAAATATAACTTTTCGAATTAATATTTATATCATTCTATAAAAGTCTTAAATTGCGACTTGAATTTAAGAAAAGCAAAGTCCAAGGAATAAATATAGATTATGAGTGTCGAAATCCGTCCTGTAGTTTCTAAGAAGGATCAAAAAGAATTTGTGAACATTCAGTTTGAACTTTACAAAAACAGTACATATTGGGTGCCACCCATTAAGAAAGACGAGTTATCCATTTTTGAAGCTGATAACCCTTTTCAAAAATTTTGCGACACACAATATTGGTTAGCTTACAAAAATGGTAAGTGTGTGGGTAGAATTGGGGCGATTATCAATCATAAATACAACGAAAAAACCGAAGAGAAGAATGTTCGTTTCACTAGGTTAGAATTTGCTGATGATAGAGAAGTTGTTCAAAAGTTATTAGAAACTGCAGAGCAATGGGGTAGAGATAAAGGAATGACAGGTATTGTTGGACCTTTAGGCTTTACAAATCTTGACCATCAAGGAATGATGATCGAAGGACATGACTACCTTCCTTCAGTAGCATCAGAATATCATTTACCGTACTATAAAGAGCATTTAGAAGGGTTAGGTTATGATAAACTAGTTGACTGGATCGAATTCCGTTTAACTATGGATGATGCCGTTGTTGAAAAAGGAATTAAAGGAGCTTCTTTATTAATGAGAAGAACAAAAACTAAGATCATTTCTTTTAACTCTTCAGATGAGTTAGTAAAATATGCGGATGAAATCTTCAACTTATTAGGAGAGGCATTCAAAGATCTTTACAGTGTGATTACTTTCGACCATGATATGGTGGAATACTATAAGAAGAAATTCTTGAAGTTATTATCACCAAAATATGTAAAAGTACTCGTTTCTGAAGAAGATAATGAAATGATGGGTTTTGTAATCGGTATGCCTTCATTGTCTAAAGCGTTACAAAAAGCAAATGGTAGCATTTGGCCATTTGGTTGGTGGCACATTATGCAAGCATTAAAGAAAAATGATACTTGCGATATGTTGTTAACAGCAGTTCATCCAAAACTACAACGTCTTGGTGGTGGTGTAATGCTTGTAGGTGAATTACAGAAGACAATGCAAGAAAATGGTATTAAGTACCTTGAAACAACAGGTATGTTCGAGACAAACCAAAAAGCCATTCAGAACTGGAAAAACTACGATCATATTCAGCACAAACGTAAACGTTGTTTTACTAAAGCTTTATAATCATCTTAGTGATTAAGAATAAAAAAGAGTTACTTCATAATAGAAGTAACTCTTTTTCTTTTATTTATAAAGGAGTATTATGCTTTTGAAGCTCTTAATTCACCTTTCTCATTTACCTCTTCTTGATCGACACCATATTCTAGAATATTTTGAGTTTCTCTTAATGAAGAAATCAAAGATCCTTGAATCCAGGCTTGATCTGTAGAACAGTGTTCGCCAGCAAAGAATAAACGCCCTTCTGGTTTTAATACATCTGCCCATAAATGCTCTAATTGACCTGGCCATAAGAATGCAAATGCACCTGCTGACCATTCATGAGTACTCCATGCTATTGAAGCCGTATCCTTAATCATTCCTTCCTCTTTTAATTCTGGGTGGAATAGGGAAACTTTATCAACAACCACTTCATGTCTTTTTTCTTCATCTAGCGCAGCTAAACGGTTGGCATCTTCCCCTAATACGTAAGAAGCTAGCATTACTCCGTCTTTTCCAGATGGTGTATCACCTTTTACTTCATGTGGGTGCATGGCCATACCACCAAAACCTTTTACTCTTAGGTTTTTGTCGATATTGTTTTCTGTTTTTACATGATCAGAAGGATAGTAAGTCCAACGAGTGATCTCATCAGATAAACTTGCTCCGCCATAGATTCCATCTTTTGTTTCCCAGAAACGTTCTTTACAATAGATAGCAGTTTTCGTTGCTGCAGCATATTTCATTTCTCTGATAGCTCTTTGCTTTCCAAATGAAATACCTCTAACCGACATGTTTCTTAGAACACTAAACGGGATAGTACATAATACATAGTCGGCATGAATCTCTTCATATTTACCGAACTCATTATGTAAACCAATAATTACTTTGTCTTCCTTATTATCGATACTTTTAACGACAGTTTTTAGACGGACATTTGGACTCACTTCTTTAAATAAACCATCTGTTAGTTTACCCATTCCGCCAACCACTTCTTTTAGCCCATCATCAGTATCCACAATATTATCACGGATAAACATAGTAATGGCTTTGTCTCTCCAACCGTCTAGACCGATGAAGTTACCTACCAGTTCATTTGCATCTTCTCCTACACAAATTTCGTTGATAAACTCACCTAAAGAGGTGTTATCATATTCTCTTAATCGGTCAGTAGTGATTTTTCCATTGAACAAATCTTCTACTTCTTGATCTGTAAGCAAAGAAATTAGGTGGTTTAGTGCAGCACCAAATAGCTTTGCAGGTGGTTGATTACTCTCTAACTTTTGATAGGTCGTAAGGTCGTATCTTGGAAGAAGATCATCATGGATATTTTTGATACGTGATTTCTTTTGTCTACAATAAGCATAAGCATTATCGTTTTCAAAGATCGTTACAAACCTTCTTAACTCACAACCCATTTTATCTAGGTAATAGTGAGTGTAATCATGGCTTTGAGGAACTCTCATGGCACCTAATTCACCATAATTTTCATCAGGGTTTTCTTCGTCAAAACGATAGGTATATATTCTACCTCCGATACGATCGGAAGCTTCAAGTACTTCTACTTCGTGGCCTAAGTTTAATAACTCATAGGCACTGGCAAGTCCTGCAACACCGGCACCAATAATTGTTACTTTCTTTTTTCCAGATTTTGCACTGGCAGCAATGATATTGTCAATTTGCTCCTGAATGGGAACATGTGGGTAGGTAATATTACTTTCCATGATACACTAATTATTTCATTATTTCGTCGTAGTAAGGAGGTACCTCATGTGTGTTAATGTGAGCCACAATAACTTGAGGGATATTTTCGTTTTCAGCTCTTTCGATAGCTGTCTTCAAAGCCACTTTTGCTTCAACATTATTACGAACATCATAAGCTTCGGCACCCAATGCTTCTGCAAACTTTTTACAATCAGGGTTTCCTAATTGGTAATAGTCGTACCATGAACCTTGTGCAGGGTCTTTTGGAGGGAAGAAGTGAGCCTGACCTTGACTTACCATTCCTAAATCATTATCATTTAAAACGATCCAGATAGGAGCTACTTTATATTGAACTGCAGTAGTGATCTCAGTACCATGCATCATAAAAGCACCATCACCTACAATTGCAATACAAGTTTTATCAGGAGCACCCAATTTACCGCCAACAACTCCAGCAACACCAAATCCTAAAGGACCCATGTTTAATGAGTAGTGAATTTGTTTCGGTGGATCAACATTTAAATAGTGTAGCGACCAACCAACACAATTGGCACAATCACTAAAGATATTGGCATCATGTGGTAACTCTTCGTTGACGATTTGCATCAATGCCTGAGGATAGATAGGATCTGCCTTAAGTGTCATTTTCTCAGGATGCAAATAAGGAGAATGTTGCTCTTTGATCCCATGGATAAAGTTCGCTCGGTTTTTAATCACACTCTCAGGTAGGTGATGATCTTCATCGGCTAATTCAAAAAGAGTATCCAAGAAAACACCAATTTCCGCAACAATACCCATAGAAATTGGCATCCCACGACCAATAATACTTTGATCCAAGTCGATTTGAATTACGTTATGTAACGAAGGGTTTAAATCATCTTCCCAAGAGTTGGTAGCTAATTTACCCAAGCTAGAACCCATAATCACTAAGCAATCGAAATCGCCATCAAGGTCTTCACCTTTTAGGTAATATTGTGGCCATTCTGATTGGGCAGCTCCAAATGTACGCAATGACATCACATCGCTTTCCGGGTAGATCCCTTTTGCATCTGGAGTAGTCATTACTGGTAAAGCGTACTTATGCGTAAACTTCTTTAGTTTTTCTAATCTTTCTTGATCTCTCAAGGCTTCTCTAGCGCCGTTACCTAAAAATAGTACGGGTCTTTTGGCCTCTCTAAGTTTCTGTAAAGTTTCTTTTACTCTTTTGATATTACAACCATCAGGTACTGCTCTATAGTTGTTGACTTTCTTAGGAATCTCAACATCTTCAATATCCATAGCAACAATATCGTTGGGTAAACTGATATGCGCTGCTCTTCTTGGGATACTCCAAGAAGTTCTTAATGCTTGTTGAAAAATAGTAGAGAAGTTAGAGCTGTCTGTAACGAGACCACTATATTGATCAGCGTTATTAAAGATGGCAGAAACATTTAGTTTGGCATCAATCCCTTCTTGTAAATAAGATTTCCCAAAATATTTCTGATCTACTTCACCAGAAATGGTAAGCATGGCAGAATTGTTTGCTTGAGCATTCATACTACCAGTTAGTGCATTGGTAGCACCAGGACCTGCGGTCACTAAAACTACACCTAGTTTGCCTGAAGTACGGTAATATCCTTCTGCGATATAACCAGCACCAGTTTCTTGCTTTGTGATGACATATGTAAATTCATCACGGTTGTTTTTTAAAGAAGTAATGAGATTGGCCACTGCGGCTCCAGGTATACCAAAGATTTTGTCTATACCTTCTAGTCTAAAATAATCAAGTAGTAAGTCAGCAACAGATGTACTTGGTTTGTGATTAATTAGACTTGATTCTGAAGAGAATTTCATATGCTAGTTTTAAAAAATTATGAGAGTGTAAGGTAAACTAAAATAGAAATGAATAAAAAGAGTCTAAGTCATCTATACGATACTTTAAAGACTTAGAGAATGATCATCATTTTATGATAGTTTCCCTTACAATGAGCCGTTTTATCCAACGACTAGACGTTATTATATAGCATCTACCGCTTCTGTTTTTTGAATATCAGAAGTAGAGGATGATTTTTTTACTTTCAAGAGAAATAATCCAAGTAGAGCAAGAGCAACGGTTATTCCTACCCAATTAGATACAGTAGAAGAGAGGTGGAACCCGATTGGTGCCAACATAATATAAGTAACAACCACTGCAGTCATAAATGTGGCAGGGAGGTAAACATACCATGCATTACCTTTTTCTTTTTGCATATAGACAGCACAAGCCCATAATACAATAGTCGCTAAAACTTGATTTGACCATCCGAAATACCTCCAAATAATTGAGAAATCGATAGTCGTTAGAAAGATTGCAATAGCAAAGAGTGGAGCAGTCACTAAAAGTCTTTGCAATAAACTTTTTTGTTTGACATTAAAAGCATCTGCAACAGTGAGTCGAGCACTTCTAAAGGCCGTATCTCCTGAGGTGATTGGTGCAGCAACAACACCGAAAATAGCCAAGATTCCACCTATTTTACCTAGCATTGTATTACAGATTTCATTCACTACCCATGCGGCATTGTGTCCTTCCTCTGCCATTGTTTTTCCTAATGCTTCTACGCCGCCAAAAAAAGCAATAGCCGCCGCCGCCCAAACCAATGCAACGATTCCTTCCGTTATCATTGCTCCTGCGAAGATGATTCTTCCTTGTTTTTCATTTGTAACGCATCTAGCCATCATTGGAGATTGAGTAGAATGAAAACCAGAAATTGCACCACAGGCAATAGTAACAAAAAGTAGTGGAAATATAGGATTACTCGCTTCATCACTATGCATATTTCTAAAGGTAGAAGCGGTTAATTCTGGAATTTGATAATCACCAACCAATAACACTGAAAGTATTCCGACAGCCATAATCAAAAGGCATACACCAAAGAAAGGGTATAATTTGCCAATCAATTTATCAATTGGAATCATGGTAGCGAGTAGGTAATAAATAAAGATGGCTACCACTAGAATTTGTGTATCAATATCAGTCAACTGATGGATGATGGTTGCGGGACCTTTTACGAAGACTACTCCAACTAATATCAACAACAATACAGAGAAGCCCGTCATAAAAATGCGTACTTGCTTCCCAAGAAATTTACTGACGATTTCAGAGATACTGCCCCCACCCATTTTAATGGACAACATACCCGATATGTAATCATGAACTGTACCCGCAAAGATGCACCCAAAGACAATCCATAAAAAAGCCACCGGTCCCCATAAAGCTCCAGCAATAGCACCGAAAATTGGCCCTAACCCAGCAATATTTAAGAATTGTATTAAGAAGGTTTTCCACAGTTTCATGGGGACGTAGTCTATTCCATCTTCTTTGGTTATAGCAGGTGTAGGAGCTGATTCATCTACACCAAATTGTCGCTCTAAATAGCCCGCATAGAAAAAGTATCCACCGATTAAGGTAGCTATGCATAACAAAAATGTGATCATTATGTATGTTCAGTCAGTTGTATTGTAATAATGTTCTATTGTGAGGTAGTGCCCTCAATAGAAAGAGAAACGAGTCTTCAATTGTCTCTCAAGTTAATAGATATCAATAAAAATCCTTCTACATTCAATACTTTTTGTAAGTAGAGTGTAAAATTATTCCATATTATACCAATCCACTTCTTGGTAGTCACCATCAAAATTACCTTTTGTAAATATGCGGTAGCCTGTAAACGACATTCCATTGGGATCTTTTGCCTTAATTTTAATGATATGGCTTCCGTCTTTAAAATCTTTAGGGAATTCACCAACCCAAATATGTGAAGGAAGGTTTTTGGGATACCCTGGACCAAGGTGTGATTTACGATTAGCAATCTTCAAAGAATCCCTGATATAGACTCTTCTGGCTGTAGGGTCTACAATCTGTTCTTTGCGTTCTAATTTTTGCCATTCTGCATCATCAACTTGTGCATAGACTTCTGTATGGATTGACCCTGCCCAGATATTTGTGAGGAAATGGTTTTGAGTGAGCCCATTGGGGATATGAATCGTAGGATCTACTTTAGCATTTTCGGGTTGGTACACCCAAATTTTCATCTGCTTATTTTTAGGTTTCCCCGTCGCTTTGTATTCCATTGTTACCTCATTCCCATCAAAATGTGCAAGATAATACCCTTTGGGAGAACCATCACCCATTAACCCATGAGGTATGCCATCAAGGTCTAATTCTCCTCCCCACCACAAACCACATGTGGCACCGGTTACTACTTCATGTAAAATATTATTTTCACCATAAGGCAAATACATATGGGTCATAGCATGTAAATGACCAGAAAACGAAGAAACATAAGGGAATTCGCTTATCATCTCCATTAGTTCATTTCTACTTTCTTCCAGCATATGGCCTAACGGAATATGTTGTAAGAAAACGATCAATCGATCTTTAGGAACAACAGACAAATCATTTCTAATCCAATCCATTCGTTCTTTTGGAATATAATCTTTGTATTGAATCCCTTTGATCGTAGTAACATTATTGATCGCAATAAAATGAACATTACCAATATTAAAAGAGTATTGATCAGGGCCATAAAACTTCTTAAAAGCACTAAAGTCTTGTGATACATCTTCTATATCGTAGTTCCTATCATGGTTTCCCGCTACTGGATAAACGGTAGTAGTAAACTGTTTGAAAAGCTGATTTAAGGCAGGGAAAATACCTGCATTATCATCCCCCATATCCCCAAGCATCACAGCTCCTTTTAGGTGAGGGTATTGGTATAACTCTTCTGCTATTTCATGTGCAAAGTTTACTTGGTATTGATATCTGGCTTGTATATCACCGATCATTGCAATGGTAAACGGAGACGACTCATCCACCTTAGCTAAAGGAAAATTAAGGTACTCAGGTACTTCCTTATTTTGTTGAATAGTTGGCCCATACGATGATGCTGTAGGGTTGGGGTAATAATGTAAAAAGTCTGACATGGTATTGTAGTCGTTCGTTCTTAGAGAATACCCGCTTGGCTTACTAATAAATATTGTTTGTTGAGGTTGTAGAGGTAGTTGGTAGAAACCTTTCTCATCGGTAACGACTACATCTCTACCGTTGGATACAGCAACACCCTTAACAGTTGGTTCATGATCATCGAAAAGGCCATTATTATTAAGGTCTTCATAGACATACCCCTTGACATATTTTGGTCTTTTCTCAGTGACGCCAAAACTGGGGATATATAAAATCATTAAGAGTAGATAAATTGTAGTTTTCATTTAGTTTAGCTTGAAATTAAAAAGTAATACGATAAAATAGTTGTACTAAAGTACTCGGACAATTCTGTTTTTGGACCCGTAAAGATAATAGTAATCAAACGTATTTTAATGACGATGATTAAACTTTTCCAACCGTTAACTTTTAAGTAATTTTTAATAAATCGCTGACAATGTGATTACAAATAAGAGATGGTGTTGTCATAATTATAAATCAGATGATTTTTTTATCAAACTATAGAAAATATAAAGGGTCAATAAACAACATAAAAAGCATTCACAGTTATCAATTAAAGGGGATATATACACAGAATCACGACATAAAACCCAGCTATATAAATGTGCACTAACTTCTAACATTGGGGTGTTGCTTACGAGCGACACCCTTTTTTGTGTCTTATTGCTAGCATTTGCTGAATAATATTTAATGTAGGAGTGAATCCCTTTAAGTTACCTTTCATTAACTAGTAGAACCTATTGTTTTTAATATTTTTGCAGTCCAAAATTCTAGCCCTATTACTCTATTAAAATAATTTTTAAACATCATTATAAATTAAATTAATATGAGAAATGGCAACCCCGCCGTTGTTGGTTTAGCTGGTTTTGGCTTAACTACTTTACTGTTACAATTCCACAATTTAGGGCTTATCGGTATTGGTCCTGTATTATCAATGGGTGTGATCTTTGGTGGATTGGCTCAGTTTATTGCTGGTTTCCAAGAACAAAAAATGGGGAACAGTTTCGGTTTTTCAGCATTCGTTTCTTACGGAGCATTTTGGATGGGCCTTTGTATCATCTGGTTGTGCAACCACTTTGGTATATATGAGTCGAGCCATACAGATGTAGGCTTCTTTCTTTTAGCTTGGATGTTATATACAGCTATTATGTTTGTGGGTAGTTTACGTATTCATACAGCAATGGCATTTACATTTGGAACATTACTGTTAGGTTTCCTTTTCTTAGTACTTGAGCATTTTGTTTCACCTGCTTTCAAAGTGATTGCCGCTTTAGATCTTATTGTTTGTGCCTTATCTGCTTGGTACATGATGGCTGCTGCAATTATCAATGAATTGGCCGACAAAGAAGTACTTCCATTAGGAAAGAAAATCATCAAATAATAGATATAAAAGAGAGCAAGTATTCAGTATTTGTTCTCTTTTTTTTTATGAATTTACCCAAAAGACTGTCAATGAGACTATTACAAAAAGTGATCTTTTAAAAAATTATAGGTTTCAAAAGGTTACAATGCTATGCGTAGTGATTGTGAGCCTTGTTGAGTATATCTAAACTCCCTAATTTTGTAATAATTAAAACGCATACTTTCATCTACTTTATTCTTAAAACTACCTCACTCGTCCAAGTCCAAATGATTGGATGCAATAGCTACTTTTTAACTAAATAGCATGAAAAAACTTCTATTCTCTTTGGTGTTTATTCATCACATCTTTTCAGTTTTTGCTCAAGAATCTTTAGAAGGAGTCTATACCGTTAGTGAATCAGGAGACTTTCAAACTATAGATGATGCAGCAGAAACACTCAATCAAACTCCTTTTGGTGGTGATGTTACTTTATTAATTGATGAAGGAACACACTATGGTAATCTAATTTTAGATAGCCTAGAGTTGAATGGGTTTACATTGTCCATTACTTCTAATGGAGAAAAAGAGAATACAATTATTTATCCTTTGGAATCGGAGGATAATTACAAAACAGGTTTTTATTTTAAAAATATTTCTGGACTGAATATCTCAGACCTCATCTTTAGAAATGATTCCATTGGTGATGCACCTTTAGATAGACTAGTAATTACTAATAGTGTCATAAAAATAGACTCTTGTGATAACGTTCAGATCAACAATATTACCATAGAGTCGGATACAGTTGATGATTTACAACTTGAAATGTTTGTTTCTGCAAATATTGCCATGGAAGGGGTCAATGAGGTGGAGATCGATTCTTGCTTTTTTGAATCAGCATTCTTTAACCTTGCTTTTTCAGACTATGACAGTTCAACCAATATAAAAGTACAGCACTCTACTTTCCAATATTCTATTTTTGATTTAATCGGTAGAGGACAGTATGGAGGAGACTTCGAAATAAATAATAATCAGTTTTTATCGGAAAGAATTGTCTCATCGACCAACCATATTTATCTACATGGAAGTAGTAGAGAATACCCTTCAAGAACTGGTTTTATTGGAGATGTGAAAATCACTAATAACGCATTCAATGGGATAAACTCTTCGGGAAATACAAAGTGCATTTATCTGCAATATTTCTCTAATGCTTTAATAGAAGACAACGATATTCTAGGTGGATATTATGCCATGTTCCTAACTTACGGTGATACAGTGTTGGTCAATAGAAATAAGATTTCCACTACCTTATATTCAGGAATTGAATGTGCAGCCAATAATGTCTATCACATAACAAACAACACTTTTATTTCTCATAATGCCAGCTATATCATCGATGATCAGGTAACAAGAGATGAGCTGGTCATTGCGAATAATACTTTTTACAGGCAAGAGGTTCCCAATCATTCTACTTCTGGTTTTCTTCGTCTAAGAGACTTTGAAGGGGACTCATTGGCGATCGTCAATAATTTATTTGTATTAAGTGATACTATTAGTAGAGGCATACGTTTAGAATACTTCGATTTTGATATCAACTCTTCTAAATGCCTGATTGACCATAATGCTTTTATTAAGAGTAACGATCAAGCAGAGTTACTAAGCCTTTACTCTTTCAGAAGAGTAACAGTGAATGGGGAATCAGATATCGATTCTTCATTTGTAACATTGGAAGATTGGCAAAACTTTCAATCCAATTGTGATCAGAATACGATGGTTACTGCTGATCATAATCTTAAATATATTCCGGCTTCTTCTACAGATGGAGAATCCTTTATCAAAACGGCAGATTTTCATCTCACCAATGGAACAACTTTCCGTAAGGGTTTATTCTATGAAGGAATCGGTACGGATATCGATGGAAATCCCCGTAGCGAATACGCGGGGGTAGACTTAGGTGCTGACCAATATTATTTAGAGCATGCGGTAGTTGCGGAAACATGTGATGAAGATCTAACCTTGTCATTTTCCCATTTGGATGAAGTAGTAGTTTCCTACACTTGGTATTTTGGTGATAGTACTACTTCCTCTGAGGTAAACCCTACGCATACTTATTCAGATTTAGGACAGTATACAGTGTCTTTGGTCGTTTGTGATAGCAGTGGCTATTGTGATAGTACTTCTTTTGTTATCAATATTGAAGACGAGGATTGTAAAGTAGAATTAGAAACCCCTCTTGCAGCTTCTCTGACAGACAAAGTATCAATTTTAGTATATCCAAATCCAACGAATGGGCCTATCCACTTTACAAGTCAATTATTAAGTGGAGATGTGGGTGCACAGTTGATCAATCTTTCTGGAGAACTGTTATTTGAAGGAATAGGAACCTTACAAGATATCAGTGTGGATTTAAGCGAGGTACTGAAATTAGTCTCGCCAGGGGTTTATATCCTAAAGGTCGATGATGAAGAGAATCATTTTACTAAGAAGATAATTGTTGGAGACAACAACAAATAATATAAATACAAAAATCTTTCTCAAAGTTTATAATCAATAGCAAATAAGACTTAGGCCCAGGGGATATCCTGGGCTTATTTATTTCCTATAAATGCCAACTTTATCCCCAAAGTTTTTCATCTTAGTAATGAATTAAAGAAATAGCATTAGAGTAAGTATTCTATGGAGTTGAATATTAAGGACGGTAGTGCCTTTGAGATTTTAAGTCAAGTACATGAGAAATTAGGAGGCGAATTGACGGAAAAAAAGTATGAGGTTCATAATGAATTGGTAGACATCGTCGCACATCAATTTATCTTGATTAGAGGAAGTAACATTATGGTCAATTCAGTCAATACCAAAGAAGATCTGAATTATAATGTTATTGGAGATACTTCCGGTAGCCGCTTTATCAACTTCCGTTTTGAATATAATGCAGACCTTATCCGTAACACTTCAGACTTAAATGAAGAAGTAGACTTTCCTGTAAGTGGTATCGCCATTTATGATACTTCCTATTCTTTTAAGACCTTCAATAAAAAAGACCGATTGAACCAATGGGTATCGCTTCGCATAGAGCGTACACAAATTAATGGCTTGTTTTATGAATTTGAACGCTATTTGGATGTGATTTTCCCAGAAGGGCAACAGTTGGTCCGATATGATATTGTGCCTCTAGAAATGCATCTACTTCTAAAGGATATTTTTGATCTTAATTTGGATGAAAGAACACCTGTTGTCAATAGCATTATTCTTTCTAGATTAATTGAATGCTTAGGCATCTTTTATCAACGCTCCATCGATAAACATTATAAGGCGACACATAATCTACACCCTGATGATTTAAAACAACTGATGGAAATGAAAGATACATTGATTAATCCTTACAAACCTTTACCTTCCTTAGCCAATTTGGCTGAAGGGTATGGATATTCTTTATCAAAACTGAAGAGAGATTTCTCTAGTGTCTTTGGATCAAGTATCAAAAAGTTCCATACCGACTTACGCTTAGAGACGGCAAAACAGTTATTACAGAACGAAAATAGGAGTATCACAGAGGTATCGAGAATGGTAGGGTACAACAGTATCTCTAAGTTTTCGGCAGCATTTAAAAAGAGTTATCAGATTTCACCTAAGGAAGCATCAACTAAATATCAGAAAAAATAACATTTGGCTTTTTGGTATACAGTTAGAACTTTAATCACAAATTGCAACTGCTTTACCCGCGTTTTTAATTACATAAAGAATTTAAATCAACCGATGCTTCTCAACAGAAAAATCGGTCTAGAATCAATTGTAATGAGAAACAACTTAACCACCTATTTTAGTAAAAAGCTGAGTGTAATAATGGTCAGTCTAATAGTGATCACTTCCACTTTTGCTCAAGAAAATCACAAAGAAACAGTGGCCTACAAACAAGCTTATAATTTAGCTGTACAGGCTACTATTTATGGTTGGGCACCTGTAATGATGGATGTCGCTTTGGAGCTACAAACAGACGTTGATGCTCCCATGAATAACGGTCAGGCTCCTATCAATCAATTGGGGCCCATCACAAGACTTTGGGATTATAGAGACCGTTCTTATACTACACCCAACAACGATACTTATTATATCCAAGGTTGGGCAGACTTGGAAGATCAGCCGATGGTGTTATATATTCCCCCAGTAAAGAACAGGTATTTTATCGAACAAATATTAGATATGTATACCGAATCTGTAGTAGACCTTTGTAATGCTACTATCGGTGAGGAGGGCGGTTACTTTATCCTTGCCAAGAGAGGAAAGGCTTTTGACAATCCGAATTATCTACCTGTATTTTATTCTAACACAAGATATATTTGGTTGGCAGGGCGACTTGGAGTAAGTGCTTCAGCAGAAGACCATAAAATTGCCCAACAATTACAAAAAGAATTTAGATTAATGCCTTTAAGTGAATACCCTAATGGTGGTGTTCAGCCAGTGCCTTTGGTTAGAAAGGGAGCACCTAAAGTGAAATTCCCTAAAGGTTTGGCATGGTTCAAACGATTTGAAAAAGTACTTTTAGAAAACTATCTGGAAGAAGACAAAAGCATCACAGATCAGTTTAAATATATAGGCATTGGTAATGGCCAAATCGATGAGCTTTCGGAGGTGCAGAAGGAGGCACTAGTACAGGGTTTTGCAGATGGTTTTGAGATGATATTACATACTGCTCAACATACAAATACACCGGTAAATGGTTGGAATTATGAATATACAGCAGGGAAATATGGGGCAGACTATTTACAAAGAGCAGCCATTAATATGAACTCTATTGGTCTGAACTCGCCAGAAAGAGCCATGTATCCTAAACGATATTTTGATCAGAATGGAGAAGTGCTTCATGGGAAGAATGTCTATGAAATCACTTTGCCAAAAGACATGCAGGTCAATCAAGCGATGGGTGGTTTCTGGTCGATTACGATGTATGATGCTGAAGATCGTTTTATGGTAGACAATGCCATCAATAGATATAAAATTGGTTCGATGACAGAAGAGCTTGAATACAATACGGATGGGTCGCTAACGATTTATATCTCCTATGAGCAGCCCAAGGATCCAAAGCAGTTGAAAAATTGGTTGCCTGCGCCTAATACTGACTTTATGTTGCAAGCGAGGTTTTACGAACCAACAGAAAAAGTAGTGAATGGAGAGTTCCATTTACCACAGCTATACCTAACGAAGTAATAAAAAAATAGGCTATTTCCATAGATGGAGATAGCCTATTTTTAGATACCAAGATCTTGTGTGTGTAGTGTAATAAAATTCGCAGTTCCTTTCGAATCTTATAAGAAGTCTACTTTTCCTGAATCTAAGTTATAGTAAGCAGGAACGATTTTCACCTTACCGCTTTCTACTGCTTCAGTGATAATAGAAGATCTCTTCACTAACTCATCAGCATTTAACTCAGCATTTTTCTTCACTACAGTGTTTACGTCAGCACCTTCACCTGAAGCTACAACTGCAGGAGTAATTTGACATAATAAGTGGTTTAAGTTGTGTCCGTTGTCACCTCCGCCTAAAGCAGCTCCTACAGCACCACAGCTTTGGTGTCCTAAAACAACAATTACAGAAGATCCTAAGTGAGCAACAGCATACTCAATAGATGCAATACTGTCTGTATTTGCAATGTTACCTGCAACACGAACTACGAATAGTTCACCTAAACCTTTGTCGAAAGCGATTTCAGGAACAACTCTAGAGTCAGCACAGCTAAGAACGATTGTATTTGGCTCTTGACCATCTACTAAATCTGCTCTACGAACACTATCTCTAAGGTTTCCATCTGCTTTGTCTTGGACGAACTTTTCGTTACCAGCTTTTAAGCTTTCGATAATTTCCTGTTGTGTCATACTTAGTTTTAAGATTAAGATTGTACTTCTTGTGTAATAAATTCTTCTGAAAGATAAAGGCTAGATCTCAAAAATAAAAAGGCAGCCATATATTTTCATTAGTATACAAATCACACTTTATTAACGGACCATAGTTCCTCGTCTATGATAAATTTTGTCTAAAATCTTCAGTGATAACACCTTACAAAAGGTTTTGTTTATTGATAATCATTCACTTTCATTGTCTTAATTTAATTGCGCTGCACTGTGTTTTAGTGGTATCTTGCAGATTATTAATGAATTAAGCTATTTTCAACTTACGATTCATGAACACTCAACTATCAGAAAGCAGCTACAAAGAAGAGGTGAAAATCTATTATGATTCTCCTCAGAAATTAACACAATTTTATTGTGGCGGGCTTTTCGTAATTATAGGCATACTATTGACACCTTTTAATTCAATAGACCTTATCGAATACATTTTTCCGGTAATCGTAGTCCTTTTTGGAGCATACATTACTGTGAAATCCTATATACAATGGAAAAATATTAACCCTCAATTGCTTTTCAATGAGGAAGGCATCAAGCTAAGTAATGGTGAGATCATCCACTGGAATGAAATCTCTATTATCGAAGCGATAGAGAAGGAGGGATACATGAAAGGGAGTACTACTTTTTTAGTAATTGAAAAGATTGATGGCCAATACTTAGAGCTATCGCTCAATGATTTCAATACTACGGCAGAGGAAGTGAATAGTATACTTTATAAGTTTATTCGTGGCCTGTAGCTCACCCTGTCATGAAAATAAAAAATCCGAAGTAGTCATCACTGCTTCGGATTTTTTTATGTTATAAATCTGCTTTTAACTCTTCCATATCCTTTATCATATCCTTCAGTTTTCTAAACTGAGCACCATAAACAATATTCATGTCCATATAATAAAGTTTTTTAGTGAAGAGGCAGAGTAAAACCGCACCAATTCCAAGTATAATTAACCAATGGATTGGCATACCATAGAATAACTCTTCCGGAGCAAAATTGTCTTGGATGGTTTGTTGTAATTCCGATTGCCATACCCCCATTGTAAACAGAATCAACAAGGCAGGGTAGACATAGCGGTAAATTTTGGTATATCCTTGAATTAGTTCTTGCAACCAATCATTAAACTGATGGATATACGTATAGCTATTGTCCGTTTTATCTAAAGAAGTGAGTTCATCTAATTTTTTCTTACCATAGTAAACAACAAACCAGAGGTGTAGTGAGATAAGTACCCCAAAAGTGAATGCTTTGAGTAGCCCACTAACGATTAGGATGGGCACAGTAAAGATCAGTATACCCCATAAGTTGATCTTAAAGTCTCGAATAAACTTATCGACAAAATTAATCGACTTCTTTTCATAGAGTGCATTTATCTTTGGAGCCACTAACGCGTCTTGGTCGATAAATCCTTTTTTCCAGATAGATTCAATTGACTTTTCCATTTAATATCTTTTTTAATCGTTCTTTAATTCGTTTAATTCTTACCCCAATATTATTGGGGGTTACCTGAAACGTATCAGCAATTTCCTTATTACTCTTCTCCTCTAGATAGAGAAGAATAATGGCCCTGTCGATTTCGGAGAGTTGACGGATCGCATCATAAAGCATTGCAAGGTCCTCGTCAGGAAAAGCTTTACTTTCCTCATAGAGCTCTGGAGGAAGGTAATCACTAGCAAAGTTCTGAGCGTTGTTCTTTTTCTTTTTGAGTAATGTTAGGCAAACATTTAATGACAGTCTATAGACCCAAGTCGACCAATCAGCATCTTCCTTAAAATTGTCTTTGCTTCTCCATAGTTGTAGACAAACTTCTTGGAAGTAATCTTCAAAATCCTCTTGGGAGTTGGTATATGCCCGGCATATCTTAATAATGATACCACTATGAGGCTGTATAAATGTAGTATAGAAATCACTGCTCACGTTTCTTTTTTATTTTTATTAGTGGCTTGCGTTAGGATAATATTACACCCTTCTTCAATTTTTTTCAAAAAACTTTTTTGGGTATCGAAATACTGCCCTAAAATAACGTGGTTATAGTTTGGGATTATGATCATTGCTTACAAAGAAATGACTCAACTATGATGTCTCACTACGAAATAGATATTTATTCTTTAAGTAACTCTTGGTAAAAACATTCAATATTTAGTGTCGTTTGTCAAAATATGACAAGTAATTGGCTTTATTATTCTCCTGTGACCTCAGAAAACAAGAGATGACTCTTTGGTATATCAATTGAAACATAGGGTATATAGAATGAACCAAAACTTTTTTTATTATGTCATCTCTTTTCAAAATAGTACTTTCCTTTACCTTGTGTTGGTTACTTCCAATGAGTTTACAAGCACAATTTGCTCAAGTATTTTTCCATAAAAATCAGCATCAATTAAATTATAAAGCGAGAACGGTCCTCGATAATATTATATCAAAAAGCAAAGAAAGTGGTGCTTGCCGCGAACTTACTTTATATGGATTTACTGATCAGGATGCTTCCTTTGAGCACAATAAGAAATTGGCGTTGCAGCGTTCGATGTCGGTCTATCATTATTTATTAGAAGCAGACGCTCCCTTTATCTATAATTTTGTAACCATTGGTGAGGACGATATAGAAAAAGTACCTGATCATATCAAAGATAAAGAAGCCTATATGAGAAGGGTCGACTTAAAGTTCAAACGCAGCCACTATGATCGTACCTTTACAAAACAAGACTTCCCTAAAGAAGAATTTCTTATTGACCTGACCAGAGACACGACCATAGTAGGTCAGCAGGGAACAATACTGAACATTCCTGCTTACAGCTTTGCACTAACTGAAAATAAAGAAGTAAAGATTGTTTTAAGAGAAGCATATACTGCTTCTAGTTTTATAAAAAATAAGCTGACTTCTGAAACAAACGATGGTGGTTTACTATCCTCTAAAGGAATGATACATGTAGAAGCCTATAAGGAAGGAGAAAAGGTAGATTTGGCTCCCTATAAATATATCTCTGTGAAGTTTAAAGGGAAGAAAGATGGAGATGGAATGTCTCTGTATTATCCAAAAAAAGTAAGAGATGAGATGTTGTGGGAAAACGAACAAGATTTCTCCTCCCAATATTTAGCTAACAATATGTACTTCTCTTGGAGGTCGTATGCCTATTACGAAACCTATGAGCCGGTAAAGGATACCATCAGCTTATCACATGAAATTGATACCTTGATTGATGGAAAAAAGTATGTCTATACCAGAATTTATAAGCCAAGAGAGAATATCAATTATACATCTCTTACGGAAATGTCTATGGATGTGCCTGCAGTGGACAATTACTTTAATGCATTTAGTCTTGGTTGGTTGAATTGTGATAGACTGAATGGTTTCTCTGAAAACCAAGTCACAGAATTATATGTAGATATTAAAAGTGATGACCAAGCACCAAAAGCAGTGCTATATTTCCCCAAATTAAACGCGATTACTTCGAGTCATTATCATATCGATGGGAAAGCTTATTTCTATCAAATACCTAAAAATGAGGAAGCCTATTTGGTGTCTTATTTTTCAAGAAATGGGGAAAACATTCTGTTTGGTAGTAGAAAGATCAACACCTCTACAGAGAATATTCAATTGACATTACAACGCATTACTCCCTATACTCTAAACAGAGAGCTTGAGAAATTGGATCAGTCCATCAGGCAATGACCCTTATTGTACTTCAAGCAAACTTCAAAAAAAAGCGGAAGGTGTAACTACACCTTCCGCCACTTTATTTTATACGATAACGCCTAAACTTTCAATGATCTGTTCATCATCATCGGTAGCAAAGCGAGCCGCGACCATAAACTCATCGCACCATTCGATCAGTGCGGAGATGCTCTTGTTTTTCTTTTCAGTAAGTGTCTGATCCAACCCTTTATCTAGAGTATTCTGCGATAACAGTTTCTCAAGTTCTTTGATCTCTTTAGTGAAAAGCTTTAGATTTTCTTCATCCAGTCTTAGTGCCAATAATTTAGCATGAATCGCCTTATTGGCCTGTAGCTTTTGGATTAGTTTCTTTACGTTATCGATTTGATCCGTCTTTGGTCTCGGAAAACGTTGGTTGAGCCCCAGATCAGCAATCAGAATAGCATCCTTTTTAAACAATACCTTTAAGCCTTTTCTGATCTTACTGATTTTGTCTTTAAAGACCATATAAGCCTCATCTCTCTTTATTCTGGTCTTTTGTGATTCTACCTGTTGAAGGTAGTTGTTGTCTACATCTTCTTTGGCCTTTTTTTGTAATGCTAGCCCTTGTTTGATTTTCTTCTCATCGTACCCCACAGTAGTTAACCGTTGCTGAAGCCCTTCGACCTCTGGGATATTACTAAACATACGTTCAGTAAAACTTAATAGTTCGCTTTCTTTTAATGATTTAAAGTTCATAATAGTTGAGTTTTGAGTTCATAAGAATAACGTTAGCAGTTTTGTCTATGCTCTGAGACATTTTACGGTTACACTCCTCTGTTTTAGTCTTACCCGCCCTTATTTTGGCGTTGCATATAGGCATTTTTACATTACATGCCCCTGTTTCACCGTTACTTCAAGGCAAATTCGTATTACATACCCATGAATTATCGTTGCATATACCCATTTTTATGTTGCAAAGGGTCATTTTACCATTACATCGGTCTATTTTATGGTTACCTAACCATAAACTGACGTTACATCAGGGCAAATCAGGATTGCATCCATATAAATAAGCGGATTGAAGGTATAAATCGAATAAACAGTAGGGTATTGGACTAGAAATAGCACTTCTATAGTTAGAAGAATCGTATAATGAATAGATCCATAGACATAAAATTCCCCTTAGAAAGTAGAAGGAAACACATAGTTAGCTTTATTATTTAATGAACAAGTTGAAAAATTAATTACGTTAAACAGCTGATTAGCTTTCGGTTGTAAAGATAGACTTAACCAGATGAAATGCAAAAGTCTAAGTGTATTTATCTGTTTCTTGTAAAATCATTTAAATAGTAAGTACTTTTTTTACTACAATTTCTTTATAGACCCCTAATATTATTATTAAATAAATAGAATATTGCTGAACGTATCAAGGTTATGTTCTTTGTAGTTTAATTTGTTTTAGAAATAGTAGTATTTCTTGACAAATAAAAATGATTCATAATTCTTAAATAATACATCTAAAATGGGATTTTTCAGTTGGATAACTCAGGACACTAACAGGAGCATAGCAAACGTAAATTCTTCTAAAGAAACGTTTCCTGTTTACTTAGTTGATAACAAAGGAAACTATTGGAAAGAAAATCTTTACAAAGGTTACGGTTCTTTTTGTGGTAAGGATTATTTTGAGCTTTTAGCTGAAATGAACGGAATTACAGTAGTAGAAGCTCAAAAACAAAATAAAGAGTTGAGAGAACTTGGAATTTGTTTAGAAGGAAATAATATCAAATACCCAAACCTTGTAGAAAATTTAGAAAATTGGGTTTGGAGAAATGAGGAGCCTAAGAGTTGTAGAGATCAAGGTTTTTTTTATGATTGATGACTTTCTTTTAATGATAAGATAAAGCTACTAATCTGTTTGGTAGCTTTTTTTATTTCTTCAATCGTATTTAATATTGAAAATGAAAATCTTAGACTTGAAAAAGCATCATCGTCAGAAAAATTCATAGCTCTTAATACATGAGAGGGTTCAATAATTTCAGCTGTACATGCTGACCCTGAGCTAAATGCTATTTCATTTTCAAATTTCCTTAAAAGCATATTACTATCTATACCTTTAAAATTGATGTTTGAAATATTAGGTAATCTATCAACCTTATTAGCATTTACTTCAACACTTTTTAGTTTAGTTATTTCCTTTTCAAAATACTGTTGAAAGTGTTGAAGTTTTTCAATGTTTTCTTCCAAATCAATAAAAGCTAATTCACATGCTTTTCCTAGGCCAATGATATTTGAAATATTATATGTACCTGATCTAAGACTATTTTGTTGTTGTCCTCCATGTATTTGAGAAATAAGGTTAATTCCTTCCTTGATCAATAAACCACCAACTCCTTGAGGGCCATGAATTTTATGACCAGAAAATGTTAGTAAGTCGATATTACTGTAATTTAGATCAATTGCTAATTTTCCAACAGCTTGTGTTGCATCAGTCATAAAAATAACGTCATTCCTTTTACAAATATCACTGATTTCGTTTATAGGTTGTATAACCCCAGTCTCATTATTAGCATACATGATAGTGACAAGAATAGTTTCATCAGATATTGATGTCTCAATATCTTTTGGATCAATAATACCATTTTGATCTGGGGTTAAATATGTTACTTCAGCTCCTATATCTTCTAAAAATTCACAGGTATCTAACACAGCTTTATGTTCAGTTTTAGAAGTAATAATATGATTTCCTTTTTCAAAATAGGATTGGAAAATTCCTTTTATAGCAAGGTTTATTGATTCTGTAGCACCAGAAGTAAAAACTGTTTTATAATCTCTTGCATTAAATAAAGCTTCAACTTTTTGAATAGAATTATTTAATGCATTCTTAAGTTTTTTCCCATAAATATGAGTACTTGAAGCATTGCCAATTTGATGCTCATAAGTATCGATAATAACTTCTAATACTTCTTTTTTAATAGGTGTAGATGCGGCGTTGTCTAAATAAATCATAATACTTTTTAAACGTACCTACTATACGTTCATCTTTTTTACTTTTACTTCTAAATATAAGATGTATTTCTACGAATATAGTTGTATTTTTGATGTTTGTCGTTAAGAAAAAAATATAAGATGAGATATAAATTTAGTGGTCATGATACTTTTAGTTGTAGAGCTCTATGGCTTAAGAAAGGAGTTGACTATGCGTTATTGGAAAAAGCCTTTAGTTCAGACGAATCTATTATTGATTTAGGTGTAGGAAAAAATATGGTTACATCTATTAGTTTTTGGTTGAAGGCTTTTGGATTAATGACAGAAGATAATAAAGTAACTACTATTGGTGAGAAGGTGTTTTCTGATGATGGTTTTGATCCTTATATTGAAGATATTGGTACATTATGGTTATTACAATACTTAATCGTTAAGAAAGAATATGCATCTATTTATCATATCTTATTTGTTGATTATAGAAAAGAGAAAAAAGAGTTTACTGTAGACTCTTTGAAAGAATATCTTAATTTAAGACTAGAGAAAGATAACTTCAATCTTAATTTGAAATCTCTAGAAAAGGATATTCGAGTTTGTTTTAAAAACTATTTGGTCGAAAAGACCAAAAAAACAAATATTGAGGAAGAGTATTCTAATGTTTTATTGGATTTAGAGTTAATTTATAAAATACCAAGAACTGAAAATGGAATTTCATTTTATCAGTTAAACATTACTGATGGAAAAAGGATTCCTAAACTATTATTTCTTTACTGCTTATTAGATTTTGTAGGTGAAGAACGTTCTATTAATATGGAAAATATTGAAAGATTAATAGGAGGGGCATTTGCTATTACTAAAGCCGGTATCTTTCAAATAATAAATGAATTATGTGAATTATACCCTGGACACCTTGTTTATACTGAAGATGGTGGTTTAAAACAATTACAAATTAAAGAAGACCTAGATAAAGATTCTATCCTTGAGGAGTATTATAATGGAAAATAATTTAGTACAAAACACTTTTAATGTATCTACTAATATTCTTAGAGATACTGATGTTGATATCAAATATATTGTTACTCCTAACACAAAAAATATCTTTGATAGAATCATTCAGAATTTTAACTCAGGTGTTAAGTCATTTAATATAATCGGTTCATATGGTACAGGTAAATCAACTTTTGCTTGGGCTTTTGAAAAGAACCTTACAAATAAGATAAATTTCTTTGGTGATCAATTAAGTTCTTTGCCTGTTGATAGTTTCGAA
This sequence comes from Flammeovirga agarivorans, assembly GCF_012641475.1. Classification (NCBI taxonomy): domain Bacteria; kingdom Pseudomonadati; phylum Bacteroidota; class Cytophagia; order Cytophagales; family Flammeovirgaceae; genus Flammeovirga; species Flammeovirga agarivorans. Next base: position 746,749 of record NZ_JABAIL010000003.1, read on the forward strand.
TTTATCAAATTTGTTGGTGAAGCAGCTTCTTTTAAACAGTCGTTTATTCAATATTTTGAATTACCATTAGAAGCTACTGATAAAGAAGTATTTGATGCTTTACGTAAAGTATATGCTAGAGCTAAGAAAAATAACATAGGTCTAATTATACTGGTTGATGAATTTGGCAAGTATTTAGAATATGCAGCTAGTCATAACGCAAGTGAAGAACTCTACTTTATCCAACAGGTTGCTGAATTTTGTAACACTAGAACAAGAAATACAATGTTTATTACAACATTGCATCAGAACTTTTCTAGCTACGCATCAGGACTTACTTTTGAACAAAAACAAGAGTGGGATAAAGTAAAAGGTAGAATTAAAGAATTAGTTTTTAACGAACCTGTTGAACAACTTTTGTTTTTATCAGCTCACCGTTTAAAAGATCGTTTTGAAGGTGATGAAAGTAAAATAAATGAAATTACTAATCTCTTATCGGACCATAAAGTAACAGATAAGAACGATAAGATCAATAGAGATTTAGTTAGAGATATTTATCCTTTAGACTATTTTTCAGCTGAGGTATTAGTAAAATCTTTACAACGATATGGCCAAAATGAAAGATCATTATTTACATTCCTTGATGTAGATGATTCAAATAGTGTCTATCGTTTTCCAACTTTCAATGTTCCATTTTATAATTTAGCTAATGTCTATGATTATCTTGCTGATCATTATGAAACAGCATTATGGACAAAGTCTAATCCTAATTTAACAAAGTGGAATATTTTAAAATATGCTTTAGAAAAAGTTGAAAGTAGGGTTTCTCAGGAGTTTATAAAAAATGCACTAAGTTTAGTAAAAGCTATTGGCTTAGTAAACATTTTTATGCATCAAGGGGGTAATGCTAACTATGACTTTTTAATGTCGTATGCAAACCTTTCTTTAGGCATAGATAATGCAGATGAAATTCTTCAAGAGTTAGAAAGAAAGCATATTATTAGATATGTAAACTATGCTACTCGATATGTTTTTGTTGATGGTACAGATGTAGACATTGAGCAAGAATTATTAAATGCATCTCAAGAAGTTGATCAAATAGAGGATGTAGTATCTAGGATTAAAGAGTATTTTACATTCTCATACACTTTTGCTAAAGCAGCTCAATATCGAACAGGTACACCGAGAATCTTTGAATATGTTATATCTAAAAAGGTTGAATCGGAAATAGTAGCTGAAGGAGAAATTGATGGGTATATTAATTTAGTCTTTAACAAAGATCTTTCAGTACAAGAACTGAAGAAAGTGACAAAAATAGAGAATTCAAATACTGTTTTTGTCTGGTATAAAGATACTTTTGAGATATTAAATACACTGTATGAGCTAGATAAATTAAAGTACCTTAGAAAGAAACATTCTGATGACTTAGTTGCTGTAAGAGAACTTGATGATCGTTCTATTGTTGAGCTACAAAAATTGAATTCACAAGTAAAAGAAGGGTTATACAGCAATGAAAAAACTATTTGGTTCTATAATGGAAAACAAAGAGATATAAACTCTTTGAGAACTTCAAATAGTTTACTTTCAGAAGTTATCAATACTATCTATTCTCAGACACCAGTACTAAGAAATGATCTGTTTAATAAGCATAAGATTAGTGCTGCAATTGCTACAGCTAAGATTAAGTTAATTGATGCATTTATTGAGAATCAAGGTGTAGAATTATTAGGGTTTCCTGTTGAAAAATTTCCTCCCGAGAAATCAATTTTTATGTCTTTATTATACAACACAGGTTTGTATAATAAAAATAGTCATATAATTGAAATACCTAAGAAAGATTCTCCATTATATGGTCTTTGGAAATTCTCAATCGAATTTTTAGAGGATGCAAAAAATGAAAGATTACCTTTAACGGAATTTATTGATAGGCTGAAATCAAAACCATTTAAACTAAAACAAGGTTTTATTGATTTTTGGTTACCTGTTTTCTTAATTCTTAATAAAGATAAGTATGCCTTTTTCAATGAAGGGGGATATGTACCTGTAATTGATAGAAGGTTATTGGACCTTGTTTATAAAGACCCTAGAAAATATGCTATTAAAGCTTTTGATTTCTCAGGTGATCGATTAGATGTCTTTAATTTATATAGAGGTATTATTAATTCAGAAGAAGTTGATAACAATCCAACATCAGAATTAATGATTAATACTTTTGTTCCATTAATTCAGCTTTATAGAAAATTACCAGAATTAACAAGAAATACACAAGCTCTATCATCACCTACCAAAAGATTCAGAGATGCAATTTCAACTGCAAAAGATCCTGAATCTGCTCTTTTTGTCACAATACCAGAAGCGTTTGATTTTGATGCAAATACATTAATTAAAGAAGGTAAAGGTGATAAGTTTACAGAGAAGGTTTCTAATGCTATTCAAGAGTTAATTAACTTTGAAAAGAGTCAACTAAAGAAATTTGAAGAGAACTTTTTATCTACTTTAGGTTTTAAAAATATTCAATACCCACAATACAGAGAGTTATTTGAAAGTAGGTATACACAAATTGATTTACAGAGAATCAAAAATGATAACCGACTTTTTAATTTCTATAAGTATGGCATACAACCATTAGATTTTGCTCAAGACTACCTTTCAAGATTAATGGGATTATTATTAGGTAAAAATATTAAATCAGCGTCAGATAAAGATTTAGAAAATCTACCAACGACTCTACCTAAATTAATAACCAAATTAGACCAATTAGTAGTTGTACATAAATCTTTGGGTAATGTATCTAATAATGAAGAGATTTATAATGTAATGATTACTAGAGAAGATGGTTCTAGTGAAAATGAAAACATTATTATTTCAAACTCACAAAGTCAAGAATTAGAGGAAAACCGTAATGAGATTAAATCAATTATTGATAAATCTAATTTATCTCTTAAATTACGTAAAGCCCTATTAGCTCAACTTTTAAATGAGACATTAAATAATGAGTAATGTAAGACATTTATTGGGGATATCAGGCGGAAAGGATAGTGCTGCTTTGGCAATATACCTGAATAAGCTTTACCCAAAATTAGACATGCAATATTATACTTGTGATACCGGTAGGGAATTACAAGAAACATATAAATTGATAGATCAATTACAAATTGAATTGAATAAGGATATTCTTCAATTAGATTCTGTTGACCTCTCAAATCAAAACCTTGAAAGTGCTTTTGATTATTTCTTAGCCCAATATGGTGGTTTGCTACCCGCTCAAAATATGAGATGGTGTACAAAAAAAATGAAGCTTGATCCATTTGAAAATTGGATTGGTGATGTACCAACTATCTCTTATGTTGGTATCAGGGGTGATGAAGATCGTGAAGGGTATATTTCTACAAAACCGAATATTCAATCTATTTTTCCTTTTAGAAAAAATATTTGGAGTGAAGATGTTATCAAAAGAGTACTTGATGCTAAAAATGAAGAGCAAATTTTAGAGTACTACCCAAAGTATCTTGAAGGGACTAAATTGGAGAAAGCGGTAAAGACTTTTAAAAAGAAATTGAATTTCGCTTTTTCAAAGAAACAAAAGGTCGAAGCTCTTTTAAATATTGATATCAAAGCATTTAATAAAGTAGTTTTTGATTATCTAAAGACTACAGAGCTTCCTGTTGGACAATTGGATGAATTTCCTTTAGTTGAGAATAATGAAATTCTTGTAAGAAATGACATATTCCAATTAATAGAGGAAAGTGCGGTTGATTTGCCTGGTTATTATAAACCTCTAGATTATGTAGTTGATGGTGAAAAAGGAAAATACTTCAGAAGTAGATCAGGATGTTTCTTTTGTTTCTATCAACAAAAAATTGAGTGGGTATGGTTATTAGAAAATCACCCCAAGCTTTTTGAAAAGGCAAAATCTTACGAAAAAGAAGGGTACTCTTGGATTGAAGGAGAAACACTTGATGATCTAGCAAAACCTGAAAGGGTAGAGGCGATTAAAAGAGAACACCTTAAACGTAAAAAAAGAGCTTATGAAAAGCTCTATAAAAGTACAGATTGGCAAGATGCTGTACTTGGTGAAGATAACAAGCGTAGCACAACATCTAACGCTAGTTGGTTAGATGAGCTTTCTGATGCAGAAGGCGATGGTTGTGCTAGTTGTTTTATATAAAATTTAGCCTCAGATAATGAGGCTAAATTTTTCTATTTTATTTTATCACTTAGGCATTTAGTTGTGTTAAGCGTAGAAGTACTATAATCTTCTGAATTGTTAAAAACGCTCAAAGAATTAATAAATATATCTTTAGATTTTAGAATCTTTATTTTCTCTTTACTAAGTTCTCCAACTTCTATAAAGTTATTTCCATTTTTATTTTTTTTACCAATCAAATATTCTAAGTCTAAATTATCAAAAGTAAATGATTGAGTTATATCCATATTGTCTTTACCTTCAATTGGTATTTTAAGTAATCTATCTTTGCCTTTACCCGTTAAAGAGATTTTTTCATAATCAACCTTAAATTTATTTTTCTTAAAAAAGATATCTAAGTTGTGTTTTACAATTTTACGATTTAAAAATAATTGACTATCCCATAAATATGAGATTTTTTTGAAAAATTCTTGGTTACCTGCTTTTCCATTATGCAGTTTCTTTAAAATTGTTAGGTTACCAGGAAAACCCTTTAATGATTTATTTTTACTTTGAGGGTATATATGCTCTACTTGTGGCTCTAATTCCCCTTCATCACAAATAATATTAAAATCTGGTTTTAGTTTATTGAAGTCATTATCGTTATTAAATCTAAGGAAACCTTCGTGTAATATACTAATTATACGCCCAAGTTCACCTCTAGAATAAAAGTCGATATCACTATCGATGAAAGCTCTTTCAATTTTAGAATCTTGGTCATCTTTTAGTTCAAAACATTCTTTAATTTTACTTTCTAACTCGTAAAAATTATCCTTTGCACTAAGAAGTTCTTCGAATTTTGGAACTAAACCTTTTGTGTTTTCAGTTACAGTATACCTAACTAAATAAAATAATAAACTATTGATTAAAGATAGTCTGCCTTCAAAATTAACATTATCATTACTTAAATTAATAATACGAACTAATACAGGATATAAAGTTTTATTTTTTCTAGCATATCTACTTAATACATGAAGTGATGCTGAATAATTTGAGCTTATAATACCATCGTTTATTGAATTGATATTTTCAAGAAACTCGTTAAATTCTTCAATGAATTTGATAGGGTCGTCATCAAGGTTCTTTATTACCTTTTGATAGGATCTATATAAGTCTGCTTTAGAATATTTCTTAAGATGAAATGATAAGAAAAATTTAATAGCATCATCAGTTTTAAAGTTTAATAACTGATTTTTCTTTATCAAATCAATCTGAAACTGATTAATCTGATCATCTATATCCTTACCTTTTAATAATAAGTCACTATTAATGATGTCAATTACATTTAAACCTTGTCCAGTACTATTAATACTTTTGAATGCAGATAAGGCGGAATCTATAGCTGTATTTCTATCACTTGAAGTAATTTTAACACTTGAAAATTGACAGTTTTCTAATCCTTTTTTAATAGCATCAATAAAATAATCATCATATGAGTAATCATTAATATTTTCTTCTATGAAATTTTCATCATTTTCAAGATTATCAGGATGTTTGATGAAATATTCTTTATAAGTGTTGTGTTTATGTGCTATATTATTAAGAATAATATTTAAATTATTTTTAATAGTATAGAAAGGATCTTTCTTATTTGTTTTGAAGAATTTAAGAGTTTTTTCTTCGTCAAACACGATGAAAAACTGAAGAATACGATATAAGAATTTTGAATCATTAAACTTAGCGATATTTCGGTCTGATGGTGTTTTGTTTGAATTGAAGTACTCTTTTTTACAATTTATCAGTGATTCATTGAATGCCTGTTCAATTTCTGAATTACATAAATTATCAAAGAACTCATCTTCTAAAATATTTTTTTTGTAAATTTTATTTGCCTTACACAAGAAAATACAATTTACAAGTGAGAATATTTTTTTCTCCTCGATAGAAGAATTAGATTTTTTTATTAATTCAATATTATCTAAAAAAGTAGAATTTACATCACTTGATTTGTCAAAATTAGATGAAATATCATTAAAGGTTTTTTCATCTAATTTTGAATGTTTAGATAGATTATTATACTCTTCGTCCTTCGATAATATTTTTAAAATGTTAAAAATATATTCTGGAGTAATTTCTTTATATGATAAAACATCTTTTCGGAGAAGTCTATTTACCTTGAAACTATTGCTATCATTTTTGATGGAACTTAAATAAACATTTTCTGTTTTATCTAGATTTAGATTCTTGTATTTATCAAGGTTTAATAGTCTTATTTTTTCTTTTTTGATGCTAAAATGACTAGAGTTAAATAACTGTTCTAATATATAAAATAAAAGAAAAGTAGAGATACTTCTTTGCTGACCATCTATTATTTCGACTCGTTTATTATTAGTCTCAATAACAACCATTGAGTTAAAAAAATGGCTATTACTGTAATTGTTCCCTTCAACTACATTGAAAATATCATTAATGAAGTCTTGTAAAACCTCATCATTCCATTCGTATTTTCTTTGAAACTTTGGGATTTCTACATTTGTTTCATTATAAATTTTTCTTAAATCATATAAGTTTTTTACCTCATTTTGTATTTGAGGTGTATTTGCTTCACTAATTGAGTTTATTAATTTCATGTTATTAATTGTTATTCCACTCCCAAAATGCCTTATCTCTAATTTTAATTGGTGCACTACCAGCATTATTTACAATACTATAGTGTTTTTCAAGTCCTTTAATTACACCAATTAAGTCATCTCTATCATTACGACTTGGCAGATCGAAAAGTGATGATACTTCTTTGTCTTTTATTTCGTTTACTCTATGTATAATCCAAGTAAGGATATAGTTTGAATACTCATTGTCACCTGTAGAGAAGTGATTTAAGAATTGAGTAGATAAAATTGTTCCTACGCCATATTCTCTACCTTCTTTAAGTATCTTTCTTAGTGATTCGAAGTTTTTACTAAGGAAATTATCAGCCTCATCCACTAAAATCATTTTGTTTAGTTGTCTGAAATTTCCATCAATTTTACTGTGACCTCTGTTTTGCATTTGAGAGTAGAATTGATCTAGAGTAATTGCCACAACTAAGTTTTGAATTTGTGGGCTATAACCACTTAAATTGATTACTGTAACACCATCAATCAAATCAAATAGAGGAGTTGCATTTTTACCATTTGGTTCGAAAATTTCGTAATCATAAAGCTCCTTTAAAGCTGCATTTAAACTGTCTTGTGCAAAATCTTCATGCTCCTCAAAAATACGGTATACATCATGTAGAGTAGGAGAAGGTTGTTCCCAAGTATCTCTTCTATGTTTTATGATTCCCTTATTTTCATACGCTTGCATTAAAAGTTCTTTTAAGAAACTTCTTTGCTTATTGCCTAAATTGTAAGCAGTAGATATTGTATTTTCAAGAGCACTTGCTGTATGTAAAGGTAACATTGGTTTTGTGGTACTTCCTACAGCTAGTGCTAATGGATTATAAGGTAAATGGTACAATTCGTATACCTTAGCATCTGTGGGTTTAGTAAAATCTTCTTTGATATAATCACCCTTATAATCAAAGATTAAGATGCCAATTTTTTTACCATCAACGTTTTGTTCAGCATTTTTACTCAATTGTAAAATCATAGATTTAGTGAATTGAGTTTTACCTGTACCCATTGTTCCAATGATACCAGTGTTAGTATGCATTACTTTATCAGTAGATGTTGGATACCAATAAAGTTCTTCTTTGGTATTACTTTTTGTACCAAATAAAATTTTCATTGGTTCTGTAATTATAGGTTCTTCAACTAATGTAGGTGAAGGTGTAGATTCATTATCATTTGTTTCTTTTTCTACATAATCACTAGTTGAAGTAGTTTCTATATCGTGTTCCTCAAAGCCAGAAAGGTTTTTATCAATAGAATATGCTTTTCTAAGAAGTGTACAATGAATAGAACAATCTCCTTCATCATCATGGTACCTTTCAATTAGATCATCCATTGTTGTTTTTAGATCATTTAGACCATCAGATTCCAATAATTCAATAATTAAGGCATCATCATCTAATTTGATTGACCTAGCTTGGAACGAATCATTAGCTTTAAATGATAAAACGGAATATTTACCGACTATCTCATTAATATTCTGACTGATTATAAATTCATCATTATAAAGCTTACCTTTTAGCTCGTGTAGGTTTTTCCACTTTTCATTATAATCTTCCCATACCTGATAAAGTCTTAATTTATCAGCAATAGTGATGATTTGTTTAGCAAAGAAGTTTCGATAGACTTTATTTTTGAAGTTGTCACCACCTAAAACTTCTTCAAAAAACTCAGCAGTCTTTGCTCCTTGTTTTAATGCTTTATTCTCTTGATTAGTCTTTCCAATTTTCACTTCAACGGGATGGAAGTATAGTTCAATACCATTTGAAGTTTCTTCTACACCAACCATTAATAAATCATCGCTATACATTCCTGACTTCCCATGACTTTTTACAGACATCAAACTGTTTTGAGGCAGGGCAACACTACCAGATACTCTTAAGATTTCTTCTAATGACATTGGTACCCAAGTGATACTTGGGTGTTCTAAAATAGCCATCATTTCTTTTACAGCACTTAGGACACTAATTTTTTCTTTGTCCATTTGATACCTTTGGTTGTGTGCTGCAATTTTTAGGAGCCAATCTCCATTAATAGCATTGAACATATTGATGATAGGAATAGTATCATCTTCATTAACCTCTAATTGATTTTTCTTTAGATAGTTAAGAATAACATCTCTATATTGTTCCCATTTCTTAGTTACTGTAATAGCATCATAGCCACTATTAGAGGTGTAAAGATCACTGTAATGTATTATTACTACACTATTGTCCTCTTTAAAGAATGATAGATCTACCTTTGGGTCAATAAACGTTGTCCATTGAGAGCTTTCATAGATTTTTTCTAACTCACCCTTAACCTCTTTATCTATTGTTAGTGCAATTGTTTTATTAAACTCTAACTTATTTGGGCTATTTAGAACATTAGCCACTTGATTATAAGATGTACTCAGTTTTGAAATTGAGTTCTCTTTTGGTCCTTTTTTAGTTCCGTAACTTGACCAGTATGCGCCTCCATCGTAAGCTGTTGCAGTTTCAGATAATACCCCTCCTAAACTTAAACCACTATCCATTTTATCCATCTCATTGTGTGCGTAACTAACATCACTAAGATTGCCTTCATCATGAATAAATTGATAGAATGAGATATGAGCATACTCGTAAGTATCACTTTTCTTCTTAGTAAAGAAATTTACTTTATTATGATATAGTTTTAAAAGTTCGTAAGCATCAATCTTTTTCTGTGATGAGAATAAATCGATACCAAATACACTCTTTATCTGTTCAGGGTTATCATATTTAGATAATTGCTCAAATTTCGTAATATAATCGTCAGAACCATAAATAGTGAAATCGATAGGTGAAATATCTTCAGGTGTTTTATTTCTTTTTGAAATTAAGAAATTGAAGTATCTAAATATACCTAGTAAAATCTCAGAACAATCTCCTTGATTTATTAGATTTACTTTAATAGGAGCATTAGCATCCAAGAAAAGGAAAGAAAAATGGTCAGTAAATTCAATGATCTTCTCTTGAAGTAATTTTGGGACAAAACGATTAGTGGCTGTTTGTCCTTCAGTTTCTTCCTTTACATAGTGATTCCAAAGAATAGAATCTTCATTCTCTATCACATGATAAAATGTATTCTTTTTACCTCTTAAATAGGGTAAAAGGTTATCACTATTAAGTTTTGAGATGATTTCTTTAGGTAGATCACTATCTACGTTTTCTTTTAAAAGAAGTTGATAAGCAACATTAAGTGGGTGAAGCGAAGTGAATTTTATAAATTTCTCTCTGTCTTCACTTATAATTGTTCCAATTTTTAATAAGTTTTCTTCTTCTAGGTTTAATTCATCACCTTCTTTTATACCATCTAAAGAGGATTGAATAACTTTTAAATAGGTTTGATAAAGTTCTTTTAATTCTTCATCAATTACAGTAAGAGAAGGTAATAGATATTTATCTTTTTTAGACTTTTTATTGAAATATTCTATTAGAGCTTTATATGCAAGCTTTACTTCTTCATCTACTTTAAGGTCAGTAGCAGTAAGTGTTTTACCATCAAGAGCTTCATTATAAGAAAGGTAACCTGGGTTATTTTCTTTATGTTGAATAAAAATTTTGAACTCTTGAGTTAGTTGTTTTTTTAATCGTTCAGATGGGTAGTATTTATGTAAATTGTGTTCTAAACTTTGCACTAATTTTTCTTTAGAAGAATCAATACGTTCAGAATATAGAAAAGGATCTTTTGATTGTAACTTAGTATTAATCACATTTGAAGCACTAATTACTTTTGGTTTTAAATCAGCTAAAACCAGAAGATAGCTCAGTTGAGCATTTCCATATTCTACATCAAACTTTAATTTACCGGTATCAGAATGAGTTTCATCTCCATGTCTTAAATATAAAGTTTCATTTTCTTCAACTAAATATTTTTGATTTGATACTATTACATCTTTTCTTTCTCTTTGATGATTAGGATTGATAATGATATCACTATCAGAAGATATTTCTAATGCATTCTTATTAATTTTAAGAGTACTTATTTGATCCTCTATTACCTCTTGATCAAAAGGAAGGACAGCAAACTTGAAAATGTGTTTAATTGTCTTACCATTTTCAACTTCATTATATTCTATCCTATTGCCGACTTGAGCAATACTTGCATCATTCAATGAGATACTAATAACTAGGCTTTTTTCAGTTGGGTTTACTTCTGCCTTTAGTACATTATCTTTATCTTGTTTAATAAACTTTTGGTTAGGTTTTTTATCAAACAATAATTCATACTGAATATTTTGATGATGATCAGGATTAAAGATGAAGATATTTCTTGTACGTTGTTTTGCTTTTGAAGTACCATCTTCAATATCTCTACATTTTAAATTGTCTGTAGTTATATTTTTATCATTTGGTCTGAATTGTATACCTTCAATATTTTTACGACTTTCTTCAGATTTTACCACATCTTCGAAAGTAACATCTTGCCAGGTATCTTTATTTTTTAACTTTTTCTGCCCTAATTCATCAAATTTCTTCTCAACAACAGAATCAATATTTCCGTATTGATGACCATTTCTAATTTCTGTAAAAACTTTCTGATTTTCCTTTATTCTTTTATCAATTTCTTTCTCATTGACTTTACCTCTAATAATTGAGTTGTCTTTAAAAAGACCAAGAAGGGGATAGTCTTCATTAGAAATTTGACCTTTTTCTAATATTTCAAGATATATACTATAGTCGAATATTGATCTACTAATATCACCAATCTCTTTATCTTGGTTCTTTAGTAATTCAGATAGAATTTTCTTTTCGAACTTTGTTATTGTAGAATTTTGTTCATCATCATCCGAAACAGATTTTTCAATTCTTTCTTTTACATAATCTAAACTTAATGGATAACCACTTGATGAAATATTAGCAGCTCCACCAATGATACTATCTAATTGAGTGTTATGTATAAATAGAATTGAAAGACCACTAAATTCACCTTCTTGAGATTTAATATAGTTTCTAAGAGCTGTTAGGTAGTCTTCATTTACTCCATTAATATTTGCTGCAATTAATAATGAAGTAGATTCAAATTTTAATATAAAACTTTTAAACTCACCAAAATTAAATTCACTAAAAATATTATGTGAATTACCTTTTTCTTTTAATGCGTTATAAAGACCATTTACATCTTTAGTTAGCTCAAATTGGGCTTGATAAGATTGGCCTGTAGTTAGAGTGAATCGTTTAAAATACTCAACAATTCCTTCTGCTAAATAATTATATATATTAGACGTAGTCATTAGAATTTCTATTTATTAAGTTTTTGAATATATTGAGCATCTCCACTATCACTTTTTTTCTCGATCAAGTTGATTTCTTCATATAACTTGATGATTTCAGCTTTTGATTCTTGATCAAAACGTAAACCTCTTAATTCAAACTCATCCCAAAGTTCTTTTAAAAGAATTTTATTATTTGAACCTACAGCTAAATCAGTGAGAAGAAGTAAAAGACTTTTATCAATACTTAAAGAGAAACCTAATTGACCTCTTCTTTTAGAATAGTTAACTTTGCAAAATTCAGTAAACCATCCTTTATATGCTTTAAATGCTGAATTTCTAGGACTATTTTGGAATTGGAAAAGAATATATTTATAAAGTGTAATTATTCTATTGTAGATGTCATTTTCAGTATCAGGAGTTAGGTCTACTTCTTCCCATTTCCTAGATAACTTCTCTTCATCAACATAGTTATTTTTGTATTTGTCGATAATCTCGTCAATAGATGTGCTCAGTTTGCTCCTTTCAAAATCATCTAAACTATCTATTTCACTTTTTATATCGCTATAAATTTTATTGTTATCACTTGACCATTCAATTGTATTTAAAAACTCTAAAGTATTTGCATGAGCAAAAAGAGTTTCAACATTTTTATCTAAGAGTTTCCAACCATTTATAATACCTAACCTACTTTTTGATATTTTCTCCCATTTTAGTGTAAAGAATAATTTAGGTACAGTGTCTTCATCTTCATCGTAGAAGAATTGATTCAATTGTATAGCGAGTTGAGATACAAATTGAAAGAAGTAAAACTTTAATAAATTGTGAATATTATCAATGAAGTAATTTTCATCTTCAGATAGAATAGATATATCTTGGGCAAATAATTTACGTAAATTTTGAGTTAATTTACCTTCATAATAACCTTCTAATTTACTATCTGTTTTCTTAGATTTTTCCTTCTCACTTTCCTCCTTTATTGTTTCTAATACTAAACGGTAAAGTAAATTTTCATTTGCAGGAGTATCTGTTTTTGCAATTATTTTCTTTAACTCTTCATCATTTCCCAATAGCACACCTACAGTATAATTGGAAATATCTTTAAGCTTAGCATTTTCCTTTAGAAAATTTAAATAACGTAATACTTTATAATCGAATTTGAAAATATCGCCATTTTCTTCAAATAATAATTTTTCAATATTATCAAGAAGAATGTCTAAAGATTCAATGCCTTGAAAATCATCTCTTTCTTTTATAGATGATAGAATACTTTCTTTATCTAATTTAACTTTAGTTTTTTGTGGTAAATTTTCAGCAGTTCTAATAAGATTACCTACAGTACCATTAAATGTATATAGGTCTATTGTACTATCATTTAATCCTGCTGCATCTGTTGCAAACGGAAAAGCCTTAATTAATCTACCCTTACAATGTTGGAATTTACCAGTTAAATCATATATCCCGTTTTCATCTTTATCTATTTGTCCTTTGCTAAATGACTGTTTTAATTTCTCGTAATTAATTGAATATTTTGAACTCATTTTTAGTCTTCTTTTGAAAATTCGTAACCTAATCCTTCTGTATAACCAAGCTTAAATCGCTCTTTTGATTTGCCAGAGATTTGTTGGAAAGTAAGATCTTTCATTCTACCAGCATCCCGTGATATATGTCTGATAAACAATTCAAAGCTTAAATGCCTTTGTTTGTCTTCTCGGTTAGGTCTATATCCTTGACCAATTTTATATAATAATTCAAATAAATTGTAGTCAATAACAGTTTCAAATATTTCAGCTCGATTTGCTTTAAAAGCTAGCTTTAAAGAAAGAGAAAATCGATGTAATTCATCATCTTTTTCTAGACATCCATTTTTTATTAGATGTGGAATAATTTTTAATTCTTGACTTATTTTATATTCGTTCTGCTTTTTCCCAATTTCAATATTAATGTGAGTATTATTATTAGAGGTTCCATTCCAATTGTATATGCCAATTAGAATGTTCTTAATAATTTTTCTAGCTTTTGGATTTTGAGGATTAATATAGCTGTAGTATAGCATTATAATATAATCCTTAACTACTTGTTTAGGTTCCCACTTTCTAAAGTAATTTAATCTTGTAAATAGTCTGATTATTGCCCTAGTTTCCTTATAACCTAATTTCTCAGAGTTCTTATGAATTAATTCCTTAATAAATTCAGGTAGGATTAATTCATTATCTTTAAAAACTGATTCAATTTGTTCTTTATTACTTAGCTTAAAGATATGTTGATCTAATTCTGAATCTCTATTTCTACAAGGATCAAAATATTTAATTGATTTAAAAATAAATGCATCTTCATTATTAAAGATTAAAAAAGGAGTAAGACTAGTAATATAAGCCCTGATGTCATATCTTTTAATTGATCTAGCAATTTGATTTTTATTTTTAGATGCTAGGTTTGTTGGTACAATTAGCTGAAAAATAAAATTCAATAACTGCCTTACAGGAACAATTAGTTTATCACTAATAATAGCATTTAAAATAACTTTTGTAATGATATCTTGTACTTTTTTGTCAGAGATAAAATTGTAGTTATAATATATAGGATCTTTATATTTATTTTCATTGTTATCATAATCATTCTTAAAAGCCTGATAAAAAGGATTATCGTTACTTTTTGAAGTAATTTTTTGTAATAACTCTGAAATTACCTTCGACTTAATTTCATCAGGATTTTCTCTTATTGAGAATAATTGATAATCAGCAAGATTGATATATTGAAAAGGCGAACTTTCGGGAATATTGACTTCTTGAAAAGAACTATTTAAAAGGTTATATTCTTCTACAAACTTTTGAAGTTTGTTATATTTATCATCTTTCTGATAATCCTCTAGGAAATTAGTTAATGTACCTAAGTTAATCGCCAATATTGCTTTACGATTAATACTCTCCTTTTCTTCTAATGCTTGATCAGTAAAATCTTTAAGAAATTCATCTAGTTCTTGTTTCCAAGACTTATCAACACTCTGACTTTCTGTAGCATCATTTTTAATTTTGAATTCTTTTAACTGTTCAGGGTAAAGCTCATGAAGACGAGCTAATAAATGTGACTTACCATCTCCAACATTACCAGAAATTAAAATAAGTTGAGAAAAAGGAGTTTCAAAACTTTGTAAAACTAGTTCTGTTAAAACCTCTTCAACAAACCTTTTAACGTGTAGGTACTTCTTTATCGGGTCATATTCTAACGAGTTTTTATTTCCATCAACTACTGCTTCTTTTGAAGAGATAGAAAGGGTATCAAGAATACTCTTGAAAGTGTTATTTTGTATAGACATGTATGATACTCATTTTCTTTAGGCTAAGAATAGAGTAAATATAAATGCTCGTCTGGATTTAAATAATAACATAGATTAAAATCAAAAAAAAAAGAGTAATATATTAAAGTTATTAACATTTGATGTTTGATAAGAATAACAACTTTATAATAAAACAAAAGCGGGAGAAAAAATCTCCCGCCTTATGCATGTTTAACCTGTATCAATTTTTGTTTTCTTGATGGAAATATAATTTTCCAAATATCTTAAGTCTGCTTTATATGTAATCTTTAAGTGAAGAAGTATGGCTAAAAACGAGGGGATACCCCCTCGATTTTAATTCACTGAATAAGCCATAAAAAAATAAAGTAGTTAGTATATCAATACTTATTTTAACAATCTAGAAATAGATAGTATTTGAATGAAAAGTCTTACTGTTTTTCGGTTATAGCATACGATAAACTCCCGTCTATAGTAGCTGTAGAAATTTCTAAACTATCTATTGAAATAATTGAATTGGTAGAAAGGCTTTGAGCTTTCGCCCCGAAATGACATATAGTTAGAACTAAAAAAATACTTAGCTTGATTCGCATTTTATTGAATAGATGAAAAGTAATATTTAAGTAGCAAATAATATTGACCGGCTGTTTCGATCTGATACAAATGTGGGAGGAATCGCTTGTAAATGCTAAAAAACAGGGGGGACAAAGGGGGGACACCCATAAATAAATGTGAATTTTTTAAAAAATCATCGAAAATGAATACTTTTGAAAGCAAGTAATGCTGTGATTTTATACACTATTTCGAAATGATGACTATCAAAAAAACTCTACTATTTTTTTATTTACTTTTTACTTCCTGTATCCTATGCTGTCCTCTTTATGCACAGTCAGCACAAGAGCCTATTTTTGAACAGTTATTGACATTGGATTCCTTACTGTCCATCAATAAATATGAGGCCGTAAAAAAGGGATTGAAGGACTTTTCTCCAGAACAAATTTCTGAAAAAGATACTCCATCAAAAGTACTTTATTATCGTATGTTGGGGGAGTTGAAAGAGAACGAATCCAAACAAGAAGAATCCATTGTTGCTTACGAGCATTTGCTAGAGATTTCTTCAGAATCATTAGATGCTAAAATTGCACTTATCCAAGCCAAAGGGATTAACGATTTAGGTATTGCCTATGCACAAATTGGTGAACTTGAAAAAGCCAAAAGGGCACACTTTCAAAGTTTGGCACTCTATAATAAATACAACGATCCACAAGGAGGTTCATTTAATTATGGAAACCTCTCTATCATTTATAAAGAATTAAAACAGCTCGATTCTGCTTTGTACTGTCTTGGTGAAGCCACTAAAATGGCTAAGTTGGCACAAGATACATTGGGAATGGGTTACCATTCTTTGAGTCATGGAATTTTATTGATTGATAACAATGAACCGGTAGATGGGTTGGCGGAGTTAAACTATGCTTATCATATTTTCCATTTGATGAAAAATGAGAAAATGAAACAGTATACCAATAGAATTCGAGCGGGTGCTTATAAATCCATCAATGACTATTCTACAGCACAATCATTATTGTTTACTTCTAGAACCTATTATCAAAGTGTTGGAGATACCAAGCGATTAGGTCAAACGGATTTGTCTCTTGCGGAGGTGTATTTTCATTTGCAGGAGTTAGATAGTGGATATCAATTTGTACAAGAAGGCATCGAAGCCTTTGATAGTGTCAGGTATGTGAAAGGATTGGTAAAGGGGTACCATCTTTTTGGGGAATATTATGCTAGAAAGAATAGCTATGACCAAGCCATCAAGAATTACAAAAAATCTTTGACCCTGTCAGAGAATAAATACAAAGGGATGATGGCCAATTCTTTGTTGGCAATGGGTAGTATTTACTTGCAACAAGGGAAAATCAATGAGGCACAAAAATATGCTAAAGAAGCCTTTAAGGTTTCCAATGGTAGTCTGTCGGAAGGTTCTGAAAGAAACTACTACGATGTGATGTATGAGACCAGTAAAAAACAAGGGAACATAAGAGAAGCATTGCATTACTTGGAAATATTGGATCAGAAGAAATCTGAAACTTTTAATCAGGAAAGAGCCAATGAGATTGCTAGAATAGAATACAAGTCAAAACTTATTTTGGAAAAGGAACGCTTGGAGATGGAAAAGAGACAGGCTTTCGAAAACCTTCAGAATGAGTTGGCCAGAGAGCAAATTATCTTACAAGCAATTATTGTGGGTGTAGTATTAATTCTTATTATTCTATTTGTGTTGTACCGTTCTTATCAACTAAAAAAACAAGCCAATCTGAATTTAGTGAGGAAGAATGTGGAGATCAATGAGCTTAGAATCTCTGAAAAAGAATTGGCCGAAGAGACATTAGCGTTGAAAGAAAGAGAATTGGCGACTACTACAATGCTCTCCCATGAAAGAAATACATTATTGGAACAACTGAATGAACAGATTACTGCTTTATCTGGCAAAGTAGATGAGACAATAGTTCCAGAAATAAAAGAAATTAAGAAGACAATAAAACTCAATCTTAGTGAGGATAGCTGGCAAAGTTTTACCTATCAGTTTGAGAAAGTTCACCCAAGGTTTTTCGATAAGCTGAAGACAAGATATCCGTCGCTTACACAAAGAGATTTAAAGATCTGCGCTTACCTAAGAGTGGGTATGGAGAGGAAAGAAATTGCTACAGTTTCCAATATGAGCCCTGAAGCAGTAAAGAAAAGTCTTTACCGTATTAAGAAAAAAATGGAGTTGACGGCAGAAGAAAATTTACGAGAGTTTGTGATTGCGATTTAGCGATATAACAAAGTACAGATGTATCTATAAGCCAATGTAATACGCTCAAAAAAACACATATTTTATAGAGATATTGATGCAATAATATTTTAATTAAAATTATATTAAATATCTATTTAAATGTTATTAAAAGTTAGATACAACAAATAATATTTCGATTAATGTTAATTTATTTTTGTTTTCTAATCCTTTTATCAATAGTTTTGCACAGTGTTATTTATCCACTGGTTTAGTTACTATTGTTTTTAACAGGCAAAATTATTTTGAATTCTTTATCAAGTTTTTTTACTCTTTTTTGTGTTTCTTTACTTCTATTTGTGCCTACTATTACTCAAGCTCAAACTCCGCAGATAGAAAAAATAAAAGCCGCCCAACATGTATATATGTGGGGTGAAGGAATGGGGATCACAACCGACGAAGCCGATCAACAGGCTTTGAGAACTTTGATTTCACAGATTTCATTATCTGTAGAAAGTCAGTTTAGTACGCAGTCTTGTTATGGTACAGGAAGTGAACTAAAGGAGAATGTTTCTTCTGTAGTCAACACTTACTCTAGTGCCACTCTGAACAATGCAGAACGTATCGTATTTGGGGAAGAGCCAGATGCTAAAGTCTTTAGATATATCAAAAGAGAAGATGTGGCAAAAGTCTTCACGAATCGCTACAATAAAATCAAAGAGTTTGCTCATTTTGGTGATAAGTATCTAGAAGAATTAAAAATTGCAGATGCAGTAAGGTATTACTACTGGGGTATGATTCTTACTCGATCACATCCAGATGCTAATGAGCTCACATACAAATCCGAAATAGATTATCAGGAAAGAAATCTGATGACATATTTTCCAAAACAATTGGATGATATCTTTGAAGATATCGACTTTAAAACAAAAGAGATCGAACTTGAAGAAGATCATAAAATTGTTCATCTAGGAGTGTATTACAAAGATCAAGAAGTACAAAACCTTGATTATACCTATTGGGATGGAAGAGATTGGTCAAGTATCGTTTCGGCAAAAGATGGAAGAGGAATCTTAGAATTTATGGGCCCTATGGCTGAATCAAAAGAAAATTCTAAGATCAAGATTGAATATATGTGCAAGAAAGAAGCAAAGATGGATAGAGAAGTGGAAGATGTTCTTTCAAAAGTGAAAGGTATTCCATTTAAATCTGCCTATCAGCCCATAGAATTCAATAAGAAGCAGAAAGTAGAAGTAGTCAAAAAGCCAGGGTCACCAACTACTAATACGACAAAAGACCTTAAATTTTCTGATGTCGTGGCATCAGAAGACTATCAGAATATAGTAGAAAAAGCAATTAAGTTATCTCAGAATCATGACTTTACCTCTTTATCTGAAATCTGTACTCCACAAGGGAAAGACTTTTTAGAAAGACTTTTTTCGTATGGTAGTGTCTCTATTTTACCCTCTGACGATGTGACTACTTTTAAAGTAGGTGATGTTACTGAAGTGAGAGCCGTCCCGATGTCGTTTTCATTTAGAAACAATAGAAAGTTTATTGAGGATGTAGTTTTTGGCTTTGATGTGAATGGGAAAATTGATCATGTCAACTTTGCGTTAAGTAAAATTGCTTATGAAGACATCTTAAGCAAAAAGAACTGGCCCAAAGAAGAAAAACAATTGATCATCCATTTTATGGAGCAATACAAAACTGCATATGCACTAAAAAGATTAGATTATATCTCTTCGATATTCTCTGATGATGCACTAATCATTGTCGGTAACATTGTGAAAAAGTCGAATGGTCCTGAAAGTAGATTCGGTGATCATACGGTGGTGAAGTACAATAAACAGACGAAAGCGGAATATATCGGGAAACTAAAATACCAATTCCAAAGAAAGGAATTTATCAATTTAAAATTCGAGGACAGTACAATCAAAAAGGCAGGATATGATAAGCCAATTTATGGTATTCAGATCAAGCAGCATTATTTCTCTAACAACTATGGCGATAAAGGGTATTTGTTCCTAATGGTAGATTTAACTTCTATCAAAGAGCCAATGATCCATGTCAGAACATGGCAGCCTGAGAAAAATGCTAATGGGGAAGTGTTTGGTCTTGCCGACTTTTAAGCAACAATCATTCAAAATTTTTAGTATAGATAAACCCTAAATGGGATTTCATTTTCAATAATAGTAGAATAAACTTTATGAAAACTTTTAGATTATTTACCTCACTTTCAGTAATGTTACTGATGGTCTTTGCCGCCCAAACTTCTATAGCTCAGTCTAAAGCTCAAAAGAAAGAGATCAAAGCGAAGCTGAAATATTTCAAAAAAGAAAAAGCAGAAGTAATTGGTTCTTCTCGTTCTTTGGAAGTGCTATTAGAAAAGCACTATGCAAAATTAGATGCTGAAGGATACGAAGAGACTATTGGAGTTTCTGAAAACTGTCCAACAACCAACCTTTGCATACAGCATGCAACAAACAATGCTCAAGTACAATATGCCACGTTAGCGAATAGCTTTCTAAAAGGTAAAATGGTATCAGAATCAGGTTTGGATGCTGCTCGCCAAGAAGGTGCGATGGATAAATTTTATGCCGCTTATGAGAAGCAAATTTCTTCTAATTTATCAGGGATTCTAAAGCAAAGCTTTGCTGTAAAAACAAAAGATCGTTTTGAAATTTACTTCTTAATCGACGAAGATGGTGCTGCTAGAGCGAGAAGACAAGCCTTAGAAAGAGCAGTGGAAGAGTCGAGAGCCAACCAAGAGTGGGCAAACAGTGCTAGCAACTTTATTAATCAATCTCCAGATTCTTCATTAACAGAATAATATGATTTGACATACTTCATTATTGATAGAAAATAGTGAAGTATTTCTTTCGTTTTACACCACAACAATCTTTACTCCAATGAAAAAGCATTTACTATCTTTCTTTCTATTCATTCTATCTACTTCTTACCTGACAGCTCAGAGTTCTTTTCAAACTTGGTTAAACCAAAAGGACCGTGACTATATGGCTTGGAAGGCTGCGGCTGAAAAAGCAGAACATGATTGGCGTTCAAATAGCGAAAGTGAATACGAAAGATGGCAGAGAGCCAATGGTATTACACCTTCACAACAACAAACGACGCAATCACCAACACAAAATCCTCAGAATGAGGAGGTAGTACAGCAACAGGTTGAAGAAATTCAACCCGAAGTAGTGGAAGAGACTATTGAAGCAGTAAATGGTGCTGCCCGAAAAAATCATAAAAATTGGGCAGTGATCGTGGGTGTTGCTAATTATAGAGACGAGGAGTTACGACTAAATTACACCAACGATGATGCTTACAAGATGTATGCATTCTTTAAAAGTAAAGAAGGTGGGAACATCCCGGAAGATCAAGTAATTCTTTTAATTGATGAGGACGCTACTAAAAATGGAATAGAATCGTCTTTGAAAGAACTGTATTCTCAGGCAGGAGAAGAAGATGCGATTTATTTTTACTTTTCAGGCCATGGGAGTACCCAACATTTGGTAGCCCAGGATTGTGATGCGACAGTAAAACCATATTACGAAACAGTTGGCAATGAAGATATCCCGGTAGTACCTGGTTTAGTTACACATGCTCTTGTGAAAAAAGTGATGCAAGAAAGTAAAGCAAAATATAAGTTTTGTATTGTTGATGCTTGTCACTCTGGAAGTTTAGCTGCAGATAAAGCCAATCATTCAGAAACTATAATTGCAAATATGGACGCTCCAGTTCAGCATTATCAGAATCTATCAGATATTGATAAAGGCGAGGTGTTCATATTATCCTCTAAAGGAGAAGAAACATCGGTTGAAGCTTCTTCAAAAAGACAAGGAGTATTTAGTTACTTCCTGATCAATGCACTATATGGTCAAGCGGATAAAAATAAAGACTTGTATGTTACGGTTTCAGAAGCATTTGCCTTCACAAGAGAAAATGTTAGAGACTATACAGACAAACAACAAACCCCAATTATTTGTGGTGATTTCAAAAACAATCTCATCATGTCAATTGTGAATTAATTATTATTATGAATAAGTCATTTTTTAAACTACTCTTATTCCTTTTGGTATTTATGAGTACTGCTTCTTATGCACAAAAACTATCAATTATTGATTTTGAGCATAAGCAAACAGACATGGATGCAAAAGTGAATTTCCCAAGGGAAGACATTAATGGTGATAAATGTGCCATTATTAAAGTTCAAACCGATCGTAAGGACTTGGAGTTTTCTCTAGGTACCAGTATTCAACATGAAGGTGTGGTACAAAAGATCGGAGAAGTTTGGGTATATGTACCTGAAGGCACTAGAATGATCTCTATTGCTTCGCCAGAACTTAACAAAAAAGCCAATTATAATTTTCCAATGTCTATTAAGAAGTCTAACGTATATAGCATTACGTTAGAAGTAGGAGGAAAATTCATTTTTGAGCCAGAAAAGAAGAAATCCAGCTATGTGATTTTCTCTACTAAACCAGAAGGAGCATTGGTATATGTAGACGATCAGTTTGTAGGAACGGCCGAAGAATATGGTGGTGAAATACAGAAATTATATGAAGTCGGAACCTATAAATACAAGATAGAATTAGGTGATGAAACACTAGTTGAAAGTACTTTCAAAATTGTAGAAGGTAAGAATACAAAGATTCATCATGACCTGATTGGAGGTGTTTATGTTACTTCACCTATTGAAGATGGGGCAACAATAAAAGTAGATGGGATGAATACTGGCCAAAAAACACCAGCTTATATTCCAAACATTCCTATTGGTAGAAGGAAAATCCAACTAACTCATAAATGGTATATCCCAGAATCTAGAACAGTAGATGTTGAGGCGTTAAAAAGTGATACATTAAGAGTTTCAATGCGTCCAAATTTTGCTACAATTACTGTTAACTCTGAAGATAGAGGGGGGTATTTATATGTAAATAATAAATTATCTGAAGAAAGAACGTTTAGAGTGAGACCAGGTTTAGTAAAACTGGAACTAAAAAAAGATAAACATAAAACTGCGTATAAAGACATTAATGTTACTGTTGGAGAGAAGAAAATAATTGATTTAAACCCAACTCCGATTACAGGTACTGTACAATTCTCAGTAGTGCCAAGTAACGCAAAAGTATATTTTAATGATGAGTTTTTAGGAAACACTCCTTTCGTTAGAGATGATGTGTTGATTGGTACTTATAGAGTGAAGATTCAGAAAGATAAGTATGCAACGTTAGCTAAAGATATTGTTGTTGAGGAAGGTAAAGTTACAGAGATCAATGATAGATTGTTAGAGTATAATCCTGACCTTGATGCTTGGAATGAAGCTTTGGCACTGAATACTGTAAATGGTTACAATAACTACATCTCTGCTTATCCACAAGGTGATTATGTAGCACAAGCAAGAGAAAGTATATTGGAAGTGGAACGTCAGAAAGTCGCTCAAAAAGATCATGCCGCTTGGGAAAATACAAAAGCGGAAGATACACCTGCAGGTTATAGAAAATACTTAAGAGAATATCCGAATGGGTATCATCAAACAGAAGCGAATTCTCGTTATAAAGAATTGGATAATCAAGCCTATAATGAAGCCATTACAAATGGAGCTTACTCTTATTACTTTAACAATTTTCCTAATGGAATGCATTATCAAGAGTTAAAGGATAAGTATAGTAATGAAAGAATCGATGTAGATTATAATAACATGGTGAAGCATCCTACTATTGCCAATTGTAATGCATTTATTCAGAATTATCCGAATAGCTCTAAGACTTCAACAGCGCATAGATACTTATATGAATTATATAAACAATCAAGTGATGCGTCATATAAGAAAAGAAAATATCAAGATGCCATTGATATGTTGAGTGGATATGCTTCAAAATACCCCAATTCACCATATACCAGTATGGCGTATTCGGAGATTAAACAGATCAAGAAAAGGAAGAATAGAAACAGTTCATTCTTTATGTTGTATTCTTATGATGCTGAAAGTGATTTAGGGATTACAATGGGATCAATCAACCATAATAAGATGGGCTTCTACACAGGTGTAAAGATGAATACAAACATGTTCTCTATCAACAAAATTAAGGAAGACGAACTGGATTCTGAAGGGTATAGAGCGACTGGAGTGGTGAAAGATACGAACCTTTCCATGTCAATGGGATTCACTTTTAATGTGGTTTACCCAGTATGGTTCTATGTAGGAGCAGGTTTTGGCTACTATGGTAAGTACGTTGAGGTAGAAAGCAATAATCCATATGCATACGAGGATGTTTTTTATGCAGAAGATAAAGATAATTCTGGTATGAAAGTATTCCCTGAGGCGGGTGTTTATGGTAGATTATTTAATGCTGTTGTATTAAAGTATGGTATTAAATATCAAGACAAAGGATTGACACATCAATTTGGTGTTGGCTTCCCATTCTGGAGATATTCTTACTAATTTTTATAAAGAAGAAAATAATGAGAAAGTTTATAAAATTTCTTTTTCTCCTAATTTCCTGTGGTTTAATTCAGGCATGTAATAATGTTTCTTTACAGGAATTAGAAGAGCAGAATTTAATTGATACATCTGCTTTAGATGAAAAAGGAGCAGTGAGCCAGGCAACAATTATGCTTCCTGGAGGTGTGCCATTAGAGGTACTTAGAATTAATGGAGGTACTTTTATGATGGGTAATGAAGTGGGGAATGACGATGAAACTCCGCGTCAAGTTACTTTAGATTATTACTATATTTCGAAGTATGAGATTACACAAGAACAGTGGCAAGCTGTTACGGGATCAAACCCAAGTAATACCATCGGCTATAACTATCCTGTAGAGTCAGTTTCTTATTATGATATTCAGAATTTTATTGAATCTCTTAATAGTTATACTGGTGAACAATTTAGATTACCCACTGAAGCAGAATGGGAATATGCCGCTAAAGGAGGTGCAAATACCATGTATTCTGGTAGTGAATTTTATGATGATGTAGGTTGGTTTGTCAATAATTCAAATTCACTACAAGAAGTAGGAACCAAACAACCCAATGCTTATGGTCTTTATGATATGAGTGGTAATGTTTGGGAATGGGTATATGATTGGTATGGGGAATATCCTACATATGAAGAATCTAACCCAACTGGACCATCTTATGGTGAGTACAGAGTGGTAAGAGGTGGTTCTCATAATTCATCTATTGATATTGGAGTAACATTAAGAAATGGTAGTGAGCCAGATGCTTCTTATAATGATGCAGGTTTTAGGTTAGCAGCATCGGATGTTACAGCCAATAATCAAGAGGAAGAAGTAGAAAATGAATCATTGACTATCAACATTGCTGAATATACTACAATGGAAGTGATAAGAATTCCTGGTGGTGAATTCAATATGGGATCTGATTATGGTGATTATAATGAAACGCCGGTACGTAGTGTTAGTGTTTCTGACTTCTACATGGGTAAATACGAGGTGACCCAAGCACAATGGGTTGCTGTAATGGGATACAATCCAAGTACCTACTATGGAGATAATTATCCTGTTGATAATATCTCATGGGAAGAAGCTGTTAATTTCCTTGAAAGAATCAGTAACTATTCTGGTTACATATTTAGGTTACCGACTGAAGCAGAGTGGGAATATGCAGCAAAGGCAAATGAAAACTTCACTTATGCTGGTAGTGATAATATCAATGATGTTGGTTGGGTTGGAAGTAACTCATTTGAGGCTCCAAGTGAAGTAGGTACTAAAAAGAGTAACGCTTTTGGTTTGTATGATATGACTGGTAATATCTCTGAGTGGGTATACGATTGGTATGATACGTATTCATATGATGATACCTATAATCCTTATGGTCCAGCTTATGGTACCTATAAAGTATTAAGAGGAGGGTCTTATTTAACGATTGATGATGCTTCAACAAATACTTACAGAGGGTATATTTTACCAACAGGATCTGTACAAGCATTAGGTTTTAGAGCGGTAAGTTCTACTGTTCAAGAAGATCCTATCTATGAAGAGGAAGAAAATGACTATTCTCAGACTATTTATTTAAATGAAAGTGTGACAATGGAAATTATCAGAATTCCTGGTGGATCATTTAATATGGGTGGAGACTCCAATCATGATAATACTTTCCCAATTCATGAAGTTGCTGTAAACGATTTCTATATGTGTAAATATGAAATAACCCAAGATCAATGGTTTGCGGTTATGGGATATAATACAAGTTCTCATAGAGGTGGGAATTATCCTGTAGAGAGTATTTCATACAATGATATCATCAATTTTATCAATAGGTTAAACGAAATAACTTCTTATTCCTTTAGGTTACCAACAGAGGCAGAGTGGGAATATGCGGCTAATGGAGGTGAAACATATCAATATGCAGGATCAAGTTCAATCAATAGTGTTGCTTGGTCTAATCAAACATCTAATTCTACCCAATATGTAGGTCAGTTAAATCCTAATGGTTATGGATTATATGATATGAGTGGCAATGTAGCTGAAGTCTGTAGTGATTGGTTTGGAAATTATCTTTACGGATATCAGAATAACCCTACTGGTCCAACCTCTGGAACATATAGAGTAATTAGAGGTGGTAGTTTTGCTCACAATTATTCCTATTGTTCTACTAAAGCAAGGTTATCTTTTTACCCTACAAGTAAGTATAACTATGTAGGTTTTAGGTTAGTTGCTGATTATTAATGATATGGGACTCTCTCATTTCTACTGTTCTTGTAAAGCTTAGATTACTTGAATGATAGTCTTGGGAGAGTTTCTTTTTACTTTACTCAATAATGAAACATCTATCTTTACTTTACATTTTTGTTTTTTGGACAACGTATCTAATTGCTCAAAAACCTGAACTTGCTGTGGTCAATTTTCAGGAACTAACACAAGACATGGAGGCGAGAATTAAATCACCTTTGGAGGATCAAAATGGGGAAATATGTGCTATAGTAAAGGTTGTAACTTCTGAGAAAAACTTTGAATTCGAAGGTGATGGAAATGGGATAGTAAAAGTATTACCAAAATCTGGTGAATATTGGGTATATATTCCAGAAGGATCAAAAAGGTTAACAATTAAACACCCCAATTTGGGCATTTTAAGAAATTATATTTACCCGCATAAAATAAAAGAAGCAACAACTTATGAAATGATTTTAAAGTCTGGCAAGGTCAGGGTTATTGTTGAAGAAGAGGAGAAAAAATTCCAACTAGTAACTTTTAATACAGTAAACAGTGGGGCAGATATTTATATCAATAATGAGTATTATGGACAAACACCAAAAGTGATATTATTGGAGTTTGGTAAGTATAACTACTCATTAAAAAGACCATTATACCAACCAATAAGTCAAGAACTTATTATTGATAAAGAGTTTTCTGTTGAACTAGCTCATGAGTTAACCCCCGATTATGGAAGCATTCGTTTAATTACTCCGGCGATAGTAGGAGCTGAAATATATATTGATGATAAACCTACAGGATTAAAAACACCTGGATTGGTTGATTATTTGGAAATTGGAAAACATACAATAACAGTAAGGCACCCAGATTTTCTACCTTTTACCCAAGAGATTGAAATATTAGAACCGAAAGAGTATGATTTATCTATAGATCTTAAACCACACTTTGGTTTTCTTTCATTGAACACATTAAAAGGAGCAACAATTAGAATTAATGGGACAATAATAAAATACGAAAATTATATACCACTTTCCACAGGAAAATATAGAGTGGAGGTGAGTAAGCCATCTTATAAAACAAGTGTAGAAACAATCGCTATAACTAATAGTGATACCACCTTTTTAAATTTACAACCCTCAATAAAGAAAGGTAAATTATTGGTAAATTGTTCGCCTACTTCTAATCAGTCACAATTATATATAGATAATAGATTAATAGGTCACCTCCCTTACGAAGGAGAGATTACAGAGGGAGAACACTTAATAAAAGTACTTCAAGAAGGTTATGGTAGTAAAGAAGAGGTGATTTATATTAATGATAACGAAAAGAAAGTTTTAAATTTAACAATAATAAAAGGAAAATACCTAACTGCTCAAAATACAATTTCTCAAATTGATGTTGCGATACCCGGTAACCTATTTATTGAAATGGTAAAGATTCCAAAAGGAGAATTTATCATGGGTAATAAGAAGGGTGATCCTGATGAGAAAGATGAAAAAAGAGTTGACGTTGAAGAATTTTATATGGGTAAGTTCGAAGTGACGCAGGAACAATGGTGGTCTATTATGGGTAAAAAGCCTTCTTTCTTTAAAGGAGAAAAATTTCCTGTAGAAACTGTCAGTTGGGAGGAGGTACAAAAATTTATTCAAAGACTAAATCAGTTGACGAATAAGAAATTTAGGTTACCCTCTGAGGAAGAATGGGAATATGTAGCAAGAGCACAGCAAAAATTTACCTATAGTGGTGGAATTGACTTAACATCAGTGGGTTGGTATAGAGGCAACTCCAATGGAACTACTCATGAAGTAGGTACAAAGTATAAAAATAGATATGGTATCTATGATATGAATGGGAATGTTTGGGAATGGTGTAGTAATGATTATTTACCTTCTTATGCATATCATGAGATTTCTAATCCTACTCCTGAAAAAGTTCTTAGAGGAGGTGGTTGGAAGGCATCTGAAAATGGGTGTAGAAATACCAATCGCTTTAAAGCAGCATCTACTGTGAAAGCAAATAATATAGGATTTAGGTTAGTCTGTGATTGACCTAAAACTCTTTTCAACTTTATCTCCAACTTGATAGTCGTAGTACTATTGATTTGGAGATTTTTTATTTTTATAATTTTCACTGCAAAATCACCATTTTTTATATAGTAGAATAATCATATTAATAGTAGATGTACTATGTCTTACTACTAAATAAATAATGTATTCTAAATATGAATTCATTTTAAAATTATTCTGTCTTATAAAAATAAAAATATATATTGAGTCAAATTTGCTATGTACTCATAATTTTTTGCTATGAATAACAAACTCTCTATTCTCGATGTTGCTGTAATTGGTGGCGGTGCATCTGGTGTGTATAGTGCTTGGAGACTACAAAATGACGCTCAATTTGCTAATAAATCTATCAGTGTTTTTGAATCAAGTTGTAGAATCGGTGGACGCTTATTATCGGTTACACCTCCGGGTATGCCCAATACAAGATGTGAACTTGGTGGGATGAGATTCCTATCTTCTCAAAAATATGTTGCCTCTTTGGTCGATTATTTAAAATTAGAGACTAAACCTGAAGCGGTATATGAAGATGAAAATATCGCCTACCTTAGAAATATTAGACTAAGATTTAGTGAATTAGTTGATAAAAAATTACTACCCTATAACCTTACTTTTGCTGAGGAAGGAAAAACAAGCGATGAAATTTTAAGCTTCGCATTAGAATCCATTATTCCTGGAGTGACAACCAAGAAAGGGGATGAGTTAAAGGAATTCCTTCAGTCTTACAAGGTAAATGGGAAATATCTATACGAATACGGCTTCTGGAATTTATTGTCATTGTCATTAAGCAACGAAGCAATAGAGTATGTTAAAAAAGCCGGTGGGTACGATTCAACATTCCAAAATTGGAATGCTTATGATACCATAGTTCTAAATTTTGATTTAGCGGCAACAGATAATTCTTACCATCTATTGGTTGATGGTTATGAAAATTTACCGATTACCTTGGTGGATCAGTTTATGGAGAAAGGAGGAGAAGTGAAGATGTTCTATAAACTAGAGAAGCTCAACTTAACTTCTGATGAAGAGGGAGAATTATTCGAGTTAGTATTTGATATAAATGGTTCAAAAGAAACGGTATATGCAAGAAAAACAATTCTAGCGATGCCAAGAAGATCTTTAGAACTTATCGATATTGATCCAAAACTGATGAAAAAGGATGGATCGTTCAAAGAACTGATAGAGTCAGTTTCGCCAATTCCTTTGTTTAAGATGTTTATGTGCTACCCTTACCCATGGTGGGAACAAGTGGGGGTAACGGAAGGTAGATCTGTGACAGACTTACCGATTAGACAAACTTATTATTGGGGAACTGAAGGTAAATTGGATAAAGCCGATCCTAACAATACCAACTCGGTATTAATGGCTACTTATGATGATGGCCAAAGTGTCTTCTTCTGGCAGGGATTAGAAACTCAAAAGAAGAAAGAACATTTTAAGACAGAACAACATGATCATGAGCATGGAGATACTTCTCTTTGGGAAGAGCATAAATCAAATCCATTAATGGTGAAGTACATGCACCAACAGATTCAAGAAATGCATGGAGTAAAATATGCTCCAGCTCCTTATGCTGCTGCATTTAAAGATTGGAGTGAAGACCCCTTCGGTGGTGGAGTAAACTTCTGGAATATTGGAGAGAAAAGCTGGGAAATCATTCCAAAAATCTGTAAACCAGTGGATAATGTAGATTTATTTATCTGTGGTGAAGCCTACTCAAATGGGCAAGGTTGGGTTGAAGGAGCTTTCGAAACAGCTGAAATTGTTCTTCAACAGCATTTTAAACTTTCAGCACCCTCTTGGGTTAATAGCAAAGAGGAGGTTGAAAGTGAGTAAGGATTTAAAAGTGAGGATAACAGGCAAAGGTTGTAGTTATCCTGCTAGAATTAGGTATAATGACGACCCTATTTTTAAAGGCATCCAAGACGATGGTTTATTTAGAGGGTATAAAGAACGCAGAGTACTAGGCTTGAATGAAAGTATTTCTGAATATATGACTGCTGCATCGTTTAAAGCTATAAGCGATGCAGGAGTTCCTGTTGATGAAATTGATTTATTAATCGGGTATGGAAGTATCTCGGAGTACAGTACTCCTAATATTTTGGCCAAGTGTCATTATGAATTAGGTTTAAGCTCTACATGTTCGATTATTCCATTAAACGATGAATTCAACCAGCTGAATACTGCCCTTCATTTGGTGAAAAGCTTAATCGAAACAGGGAGTGTAAATACAGCTTTGATTTGCCTTGGGTCCAATTGGACAAAGCATGTTGATTATAAAAGTAGTGCAAGTATTAGTGCGTCTGATGCTGCTGCTGCTCTAATTGTAACAAAATCAGAGGACACCAATTGTTTTTATATCGAAGATTATGGAGTAAGTGTAGACTCCAGTGATTATTCATGTATGTCTAACTCCCCCGATGTAGAGGGTAAAATGGAGGAGGACCCATCACAACCAATTCTTGAAAATACAAATACATTTTCTTCCCCATATTTTCACCTTACAGAACAAGGAGTTAATGTATTTAAGCAGTTTGGTATGAATGAACCTGTTAAAGTGTCGAAGGAAATTTTAGAAAGAAATAATGTGTCTAATACAGACGTTACTTTAATTTCACACCAAGCCTCATCTGTTCTTATGGACTTCTGGGGAGAGGAAATTCAACCAAATCAATATATAAATACCATAGCAAACTTTGCCAACATGACATTGGTGACAGTCGCATTCAATTTTGCTTTGCATTATGATACGATTGAATCTGATCATCTACTCTTACTTTGTGTTGGTTTAGAGCAAAAAACTTCAGTTATTTTATTGAAAAAATAGGACTAGCATGTTAGAAAATATCGGTACAATAAATGATGAACTAAGAAGGCTACAAGAAACAACAAACTATAAAGTTTGTATCTCTAAAGCACATCAGTTACACAAGATTGTAAAGTCTAAGAAGTATCAGGCTTACATGAAGTATGAAACAGAGGTTTTAGAAAATCTTTCTTTAATTGATCAATCTAAATCTGATAAGGAACAAATCGTTTATAAATTTGGTATCCTGTCTAGATTCGCTGAGATTGATTATAAGTCTCTCTCTTTACTCGAGAAAATAGACCTTTCAATTAAGCTCTTAAAGAGAGTAAAAAAACTCCACGAATCTGGCTTAATTCACTATAATATTTCCAGACAGAATATCTGTGTTACTGAAAATAGAGACGTTGAATTAATCGGTTATGAACTAAGTGCTGAAGATGGTTCTAGCCCGAAACTTCAGACACTTGTTATCTTAGAAGATGATAACTGGAATTATATCGCTCCTGAGCAAACAGGGCGTATCAATACTTATTTAAACGCAAAATCTGATCAATATAATATTGGGGTATGTTTATTTGAGTTATTCACTAATAACTTACCCTTCAGAGGTAAAGATAAATTAGAGTTAATTCACTCACATATTGCCTATTCGCCACCTCCTGTACATAAATTGCACCCGGACCTTCCTCCATTCTTGTCGGAAGTGATTGGTAAGTTATTAGCAAAGTCTTCTAATGAAAGATACAATAACTTTGAAGCGGTAATTAAAGACTTTGAAAGGTTAAGAGATTTCTGTTTTGGTAGAAACCTTAAACTTCCTCAATATGCAGGTATCGATGATATCGAGATCACTTTAAAGATTCCGAATAAATTATACGGAAGAACAAACGAAAGTGAAATCTTTGTTGATGCCTATAATTCCATAAAGAATGAAGGACTTTCTGTTTTAGCGTTAACAGGTGTATCCGGTGTGGGTAAAACAGCCTTTATTAAAGAAGGAATTAATAAAATTCTAGATGAGAAGCTGATTACGGTAGCGGGTAAGTTTGACCAATACCAACGTAACGTACCTTATCTAGGGATCATTCAGATTCTAAAGAATTTAAGTAGTCAGCTTTTATTAAAGTCTTCGAGTGATATTGAAGCATTAAAAGAATTGATCGCTAAAAACATTGGTACCAATGGTAAAATCTTAACAGAACTAGCTGAGGAATTAAAGTTTATCGTTGATGATAAATATGAGTTAGCAGAGTTAGGAGCTAAGGAATCAATGAAAAGATTTACCTATACGGTTTCTCAGTTCTTTAAAGCGATTATCTCTCAACACCCGATTATCTTATTCGTCGACGATATCCAATGGGCAGACCTATCTTCTGTCAACCTTCTGAAGGCATTGGTTGCTGATCTAAAAGATGAGCGCCTATTATTGGTATTTGCCAGTAGAGTGGAGGAAAGTGAGATTTTCCAATCTATTAAAGAGGATATCAATAAAGTAAAACCATTAATCAATATCGAATTGGAGCCGCTTGGCAAAGAGATGATTATTGAAATGGTCAGAGATATACTTCCTAAATCTCCAAGTATAGAGGTACAACGATTAAGTGAAATTATCCAGAGAAACACAGAAGGTAACCCTTATTATATTCATGAATTTATCAATGAATTAATCTCTGCAAAAGATAATTTCAATTATCATAAAGATACAGGTAAGTGGGTGATTAATTTTGCTAAGATTGAAGAAAGTATGGCCACTGAAAATGTTGCTGAAATCAGTCTAAAAAAGAAAGATCTACTTTCAAGCGAAATTAATGATAAGTTAGCCATTGCTTCTTTATTGGGTAACCGATTTGATGCCGTTGTTTTATCCAATCTTATTGGTAAAGACCCTAAGGAAGTCATCGATCAGTTAAAGAAATCAGTAAAGATGAACATTGTAGTTCCCCTTTCTGATAACTATAAATATTACGATAGTGAGTCTACTGAAAAAATTGAATATCAATTTATTCATGATAGAATTAGCCAGACTTACTATAATCACTTTAGTGAAGAAGAGAAGAAGAATTGGCACTTGAAAATTGCTTATTCTTTACTTGAAAACATCAATATTACTGATCCGAAAGTAAGGTTAAAAGCAGTAAACCATGCAAATATTTGTATTGACGAAATTAAGGAGAAAGAAAATGCTCTTGATTTTGCTCAACATAACTATGAAGCGGCTTTACTAGCGATTGAAAATGCGGCCTATGACGAAGCCAAAAACTTCTTGGAGTTTGGTTTACAATATGTAGGCGAGGAGATCAATAAGGAAAACAAATTAATTTGGTTAAATATCAAATTGAAATTGGCTCAGTGTTATTATGCAAGTGCTAATTACGATGAGTGTATGACGATAGTGAATTCATGTCTAGAGTATGGTACAGACCGTACATATTTACATGAAGCAGTATTAATTAAGGTACACTTATATGTGGTATTAGGTAAATACTCAGAAGCTATTGATCTGATTAGTGCCTCACTGAGAAAAAGTAAAATACGATTTAAAAAGCATCCGAAACAATTGGATGTCATGATGGGAGTCATGAAATCGAAGATGAAGTTAAAGTCTTATTCTTTGGAGAAATTACAAAAGATGAAAGACTTAACGGATGAGAGTAAATTAGAGCAGTTACAACTATTGAGTGAGTGTTTCTTCCCTGCCTATATTTCAAGACCATTGTTGTTCCCGATACTAATTTTCAAGGTATTGGAACTAAGTATGAAATATGGAAACTCTCCAGTATCAGCGTTTGGTTACTCTTGTTACTCATTACTGAATTCAGGAATTGGTGATTTCGACGATGCCAGAATGTATGGTGAATTTACTATTGAACTTGAAGAAAAGTACAATTACAAACCATTAAATTGTTCTATTGAGCAGAACTTGGTGGCTTCATATTACCCTATTTTCAAAGGGTATAATGAATCTATTGAAAAAGCTGGAAAAGCCATCCTATTGGGAAATGAGTCGGGTGATACCTTATTTACAGGTTTATTAAACTTACATCGATCAGCACAATTGTTCTTTGGTGGTAAGAATTTGAACTATGTAAAAAAAGAGGTTCAGAAAAGTATTGAAGTATCAAGTTTAAGTAATGAAACAAGATCTCCACTTTTACAGGCGATCTTAAAGCTTTCGAATACATTATTACAAGAGACGCAAGATGAAAATGCGTTGATGTCTTGGGAAGAAATTCAAGATCATTACAAAGAGATCAACAGTATGGGTGACCTTTGTAATACTTATTTATTCGAAGCGATTGAATGTATACTTTCTGGAGATATTGAATTCGCAGTAACGTTATTAGATAAGATCAAAGCTTCAGAAGATGCCTTAATGGGTGTGTTCTATCAAAATGAGTTTATCTTCTATTATTCAGTTGCTCACTTATTAAATCCTAAAAGTAATAAGAAGGCACTTTCAAGTATCAAAGGGTATAAAAAGAGGTTAAGTAAATTAGCTGCTATTAACCCTGAAAACTTCCAGGCCAAATTCTTATTAATTGATACCTTACTGAAGAAATATCATTTGAAGCAAAATGAACTTCATCTATTGGATCAAGTACTAGAGTATAGTAAGGAAAAAGATGATTACTTAATCACTGCGATTTGTTCTAGAGTAATATTCGAAGCGTATGAATCGTATGGAAATCATTCTTTAGCGGGCTATTATAAAAAGTATTCAGTTCAAGCCTTTGAGAAATGGGGTGTTAAGAAAGGAAATCATTTATTTGAAGATCACCTGAACTCAAGTGAAGATGAAAGCATAAATGCGACAAGTAATCAAAATGAGGATTTTGATATTAAGAGTATTCTGAAAGCTTCAAATATGATCTTTGCTGAACTTTCTGTGGATAAACTTGTTCCTTCCATTCTAAAAGTAGCTATTGAAAATGCTGGAGCAAATAATGGTTTATTTATTACTAGTGTTGATAACGAACTATACCTTAAAGCCAGAAGTTCAAGTCGTACTCATAAGAGTATTGAAGCCGTTAACTACCCAATTTCTTCTATCAAAAACGAAATACCTGCATTAATTATCAATAAGGTCATTGAAACAAGAGACCATCTGATTTTACAGAATGCCAGTCAAGATTTCGAATTCGGAAGAAGTAGTTATGTGACGACAAACAATACGAAGTCAGTATTATGTTATCCTATCGTTTCTAATAATGAAGTAAAGAGTATTATCTATCTGGAAAATAGCTTGGTAGAAGGTGCTTTTAGTGAAATTCATTTAGAAATTATCAAGATACTTTCATCTCAAATTCGAATTTCTTTAGAAAATGCCCACTTATACCAAACAATGGAGAAAAAGGTGGACATGAGAACAGAGGAGATCCGTAGACAGAGTGAAATTATTAAGAAAAGGAATTCTGATATCACCGATAGTATTCGCTATGCTAAGAAGATCCAGCGTTCACTTTTACCGACACATGATAAGATGGAGTCATTATTAAGTGGACAGTTCTTTGTGTTGTATAAACCAAAGGATATTATTGCTGGAGATTTCTACTGGGTAGATAAAAAAGGTGATGAGGTCATTTTTGCTGCAGCAGATTGTACAGGTCATGGTGTTCCTGGTGCAATGGTAAGTGTGGTATGTAGTAATGCATTAAACAGAGCAACAAAAGAATATTTACTTTCTAAGCCTTCAGATATTCTTAATAAAGTTAGAGGTCTTGTGATTGAAAACTTCAACACAAGTACTTATGACGATGTAAAAGATGGTATGGACATCGCTTTATGTAATTTAAATAGGAAAGAAATGAAACTGAACTATTCTGGAGCACATAATGAGTTGATCATCGTTAGACAAAAACTTTTCAATACAGAAGGTGTCAATTTTGTTTTTGAAGATGATGATAAAGGGCTATTCCACATTAAGGCAGATAGACAATCTATTGGCTTATCGAATAAACCAAAACCTTTTACCAACCATACTGTAGATCTTATGCCAAATGATATGATCTATGTTTTCTCTGATGGTTTTGCCGATCAATTTGGTGGTCCACAGAATCGTAAGTTTTTGATTAAAGCTTTTAGAAAACTATTATTTGATATCAGTCAGGAAAGTCTACAAGACCAACATGATGTCTTAAATTACAGATTCGAAGAATGGAAAGGACACAATAATCAGATTGATGATGTATGTGTTATGGCCGTTAGAATATAATTAAATAGATCGCTTTCTGATCTAAAAATATCCGTCTCTTGTTCACCAAATAGTAAACTATTGGAGAAGAAGAGACGGATTTATTGTTTCTAAACGAATCTATTCCCCCTTTTTACCCCGATTTATATTTACCATCCATTATTAAAAAATCGACTTTTAAATAATAGAAAAACAGTTAGTTACAGAAGTGTGTAGTGGAGATGTAGTAGTGAATTTCATTAAAATGTAGTAGTCGATGTGGAGATTTGTTTGACTGCCGTTAAGATATTCTTTTCTCATTATGAGCTAATGTTGTGTATTAGTGTTTTAGAGACCAATTGACTTCTATGACAAAAGAGAAAAGTTCTGATGCTTCGGATAAAGACGAGATCATTAGACGTATTGAAGAACGAAAAAAGGAAATCGACACCCTTAGGAAGATCTTTAAAAAATTGTCTTCCTCTTCAACCAATTCATTCATTAAAAACAACTCAAAGTAATGAGAAAACTTTCACTATCATTGTTGTTGTTAATATGTTGTATTTTTTCTCCCATACTACAGGGAACAACATATGCGCAACAACGACCAACTCCTGTAAGCTATAACGCTGATGGAAATGCAATGGGGGTAATTCATATTAAATTTGCTCCTTCTACTGCATCACACTTACAACTTTCTAATGCAAAAGCAATTGCTACAGCACAATTAGGTATCGCTACTTTTGATGCTGTAGTGAAACAATTTCAGGGACATGATCTAAAGCGTTTATTCCCATACAATCCTAAATTTGAACATAAACTACAGAAGCATGGCTTACACTTATGGTATGAGTTATCTTATGATTTAAACTCTGACCCCCTTACAGTATGTCAAACTATTGGAAACCTTGCTGAGGTAGAAATTTCAGAACCTATTTTAGCAAAAAGACTTATCGGAGGTGAAAGTGGAGTAAGAAGATTGACAAAAGCAGAAATTGAAGCTTTATCAACTACTGAAAATTCAGCTACGATGAATGACCCATTATTAAGTAATCAATGGCATTACGATAATGATGGTTCGGCAGGGAAAAGAGAAGATGCTTCTATTAATCTTGCAGAGGCTTGGTCTCAAGTGACAGGAAATAAAGAAGTGATAGTGTCTATTCATGATGCCGGTATTGATGTTCATCATGAAGATTTGATCAACAATATGTGGATCAATGAGGCCGAACTTAACGGTACTGATGGAGTAGATGATGATGGAA
The DNA here is from genome assembly GCF_012641475.1 of Flammeovirga agarivorans. NCBI lineage: Bacteria > Pseudomonadati > Bacteroidota > Cytophagia > Cytophagales > Flammeovirgaceae > Flammeovirga > Flammeovirga agarivorans. Next base: position 784,780 of record NZ_JABAIL010000003.1, read on the forward strand.
ACGGTTACATCGATGATGTATATGGTTTTAACTTCTCCAACAATTCAGGAGCTATTGATCCAATGGTTCATGGTACACACGTTGCAGGTACTGTAGCGGCTACAACAAACAATGGTATTGGTGTAGCAGGTGTAGCAGGTGGCTCAGGTAATAATGATGGAGTTCGCTTGATGGCTTGTCAAATCCTTAGTGATAATGGCGGAAATGAAATTGCCAACTCTTACGTTTACGCAGCCAATAATGGTGCTGTTATCTCTCAAAACTCTTGGGGTTATATCGCTCCTGGAAATTACGAGCAATCAGTATTAGATGCCATCGACTATTTTATCGCTGAAGCGGGTGATTATGATGGTTCACCAATGAGAGGTGGTATTGTAATCTTTGCAGCAGGTAATGATGGAGTGGATAATAAATACTACCCAGGGTACTATGAAAGCTGTTTAACTGTTGCTTCTTCCAATGGTTTAAGAGAGAGATCTTCTTATTCTAACTTTGGTGAGTGGGTAGACCTTACTGCTCCTGGTGGAGACACTCGTTTAGGTACTTCACATGGGGTACTTAGTACGTTACCTGATAATGAGTATGGTTATCTTCAAGGTACTTCAATGGCTTGTCCTCATGTTTCTGGTGTGGCTGCCTTGGTCGTTTCAAGATTAGGAAATGAGACTTTCTCTCAAGATGTACTGAGAAATCAGTTATTGTTTGGTACGCATAGCATGGATGAGTCTGCACCTAATTATATTGGTAAATTGGGTACAGGTTTGATTGATGCTGCTTTAGCGATTAAAGAAAATGATGGGATAGCTCCAGAAGTTGTTCAAGACATTGAAGTGTTAGCCAAGTCGTCAGATTTTGTAGATCTACAATGGACAGTGCCTAGTGATGAAGATGATGATCAACCAAGTAAATTTATGATCTCTTATTCTGTAGGTACTTTTAATGAAGAAACAGCAAAGTCAGTATTTGTTTTCTCAAAACTAGAAGCTGGAGCTAAATTCAATTATAGATTAGAGAATTTATCAGCGGAAACAAACTATGAAATTGCAATTAAAGGTTTTGACCGTTGGGGAAATGCTTCAGCCTATTCAGAAGTAATTTCAGTTGGTACTAACCTTGGCCCACAAATGTCTTATCCAATGGTGGATAATGCATGGTCATATTCGGTTGAAATTAATGCAGATGCTGCTGAAAAGTCAGTTTGGGAATCTTCTTTTACTTTAGGAAATACCAACGAAGCATTGTTAGAGTGGTCTTTAGAAACGCGTCAGAAGAGCTACACTATTAAAAACTGGGCAACTCCTTCTTTGGGTTATGAAGTGAAAAATTCAGGAAAGTCTCTAATTCTAAATAGAGTAGTACCGATGGAGTCTGTAAGAAATGAGGATTACGAACCCCTAAACCCATTTGTGGAAGAGTATTTAAGTTACACTAACTACTTCTATGCTACTTTCTTGATTGGTGATAATGATACGTCAATTCCTAATATGACAGCTTCTGCTTTTAAAGTAGAAAACGAAAATGGCTTTAACGTGACGAAAGTAGATGCCTATTTGAATGACATTACTTCTGGTCAGGCTACTTATGAAGTATATCATGGTAATATCCTATCACAAGCGAAACTAGTATTCTCTAAAAAAGTAGAAGAGACAGATGAAGGAAATCATGAATTAACTTTAGATGATAGTGAATCTTATTATGTTCCTTATGGTGATATTGTTTGGTTGGTAGTAAAAGTACCTGCTGGTAACCTATATCCAATCGGTATTAGCTCAACCAACGATCATAAAGATGCGGTTAATTATCAATGGATGTCTTTTGACGAAGGGAAGTCTTTTGTTCCGTTAAGTATCGCATTGGGTACTGACGAGTATTCGTTTACTCAAGGAATCTTTACGGATGAGGAATACCAAGGTGATTTTATCTCACTTACTCCATACGAAGGTCAAATCAATGGTGAAGGAGAAACAGAAGTGACATTTACAGCTGATGTATCTAAAATCAAGAATGGAGACGTTAAAACAAACATCATTATTTCATCAAATGATGAGAATGCAGATGGTGCAAGAATTCCTACGATTGTAAAAGTATCGGGTCATGATCCAGAGTTAATTACTCCTGGTATAGTTAATTATGGTTCTGTACAGTTAGGTAGAGAGAAAGATATAGCGATCAAGTTAGAAAACTATGGATATGGTGTTTTCAAAGGTTCTTTATCAGTGACAGGATTAGAAGGAACAGCTTTCTCAGTAGTAGACAAGCCATCTAGAGTTTCTGCTCGTTCGACAGAAGATTTAGTTGTTCGTTTCCAACCGGATATGGCAGGGAATACCAATGCGGTATTAACGATTACGGATAAGAACGGTTTCGCTAATGAAATCAACCTTTTTGGTAATGGTGAAGAGCCTTCTGAAATTAATATCACACCAGAAGTGCAGTTGTTTAATTTGGCTCACGGGGCTTCAACATCAAGCAGCATCGTTATCGAGAATACGGGTAATTTCCCATTAGAATTTAATATTCCAAAGTATAGTGATAAGCCAAGCTTCAGTGGCCATAAATTTGGTTACTCTTGGGAGTTGAAGACGGAAGACTTTGTTTGGGAAGAACTGGATGGTATGGAAGGTACTGTTGATGTTTCTAACCAATTTAAGGAAAACCCATTCTTAGACTTTGTTGAGGTGGATTTAGGATTCCAATATCCTTTCTATGATACATTGGTAGATAAAATGTATATGTCTCACATTGGTTTAATTGCCGTAGATGATAAAGACCCTGTGAATGGATCATGGGGAGAATTATTAGGTTCTTCTTTCACATCAAATGGTTATTTCGCCATCTATTATGAGTACTTTGATCTACTTTATGATTCAAAAATCTTATATAAAACATTTGACGACAAAGTAATTTTCGAATACAAAAATGTTCATTCAAAAGTTACTTATGGTGAGTCGGGAGATCCACTTACATTCCAGTTAGTGTTGCACTACAATGGACATGCAGAAATGCGTTATTTAGATTTAAGTTATTCTAATATTAAATCAATCGGTCCAATGTTGGGTATGGAAAGCCCAGATAAAAAAGATGGTATTTATTTCTATGACAAGAGCCATCAGCCTAATTTCTTATTTGAGAAACAATGGCAGAATGTATGGATAGACATTAATTATCCAGGTCCACAAATCGTTTCAAACTTATCGCAAACGAATGGTTTTGTTGGCGTTGGAGAATCAAAAGAAATTACTTTTGATGTAAACACAGATGGACTTGTAGAAGGAATGAATACTCAGTTTATTAGTGTAGAAAACAACGATCCATTCCAACAAATTGCACATTTCCAGATCAATGTTGATATCAACAAAGGTGGTGAAGCCATCGTAAAAACTTCAGAAAAAGCAATTGATTTTGGTCCTGTTTATAAAGGCAGTGATAAGATGATCATGTTGACGTTCTTGAATGAAGGAAATAGCAATACAGATATTGTATCAACAACATTTGAGGAAAATACTAAGCTGTCAGTAGACAAGTCAACTTTTGAGTTGAGAGCGAAATTGGGTACTCAGGTAAAACTTTATCTGAATACGGATGAGTTAGGAGAGATAAATGAACAAGTCACTTTTACTCAGGAAAATGGTGATACTCATGTTTTTGAGATAAAAGCCAATATCGTTAAAGCCCCAAATATTGCATTAAACTATACTGTCGATCCTTTTGTCTTACCTACAGGTGATAAGGATGAGTTTACAGTAGAAATCTCAAATTTAGAGAGCGATACAACACTTAGAGTATTAGTTGAAGGTAGTAATTGGGTATACGAGAAAGCAGCTGATGTTGAAGTAAATGCATTACCAGACCTTAGAGACTTTACTTATTTCTCTAAAGATAATGATAGAGCTTTAGCTGGGTTGGAAGACAAAGATGCTCCAACATTTAAATGGATTGATATTGTCAACAATGGTGGTACTAAATTGGAGTTTGATCAATCTACAATGTCTGCAGAGGTTGAATTTAATAAGCCAGTACCATTCTATGGTAAGATGTATGACAAAGCATGGATGGGATACCCAGGTATTATTACGTTTAGTGAGCCGACTCAGTTAGTTCCAATCATTAACAATATCATACCTTATGCAGATGGTTTTAATAACTTCATTGCCTCATTATGGGGTCTTACAGGATACGACTATTTTGATGAGAACTTAGCAAAGGGTATTTATTTCTATCAAGATGATGAAAAAGTAGTTTTCACATATCACCGTTGGGTTCACTCATTCGGAGAAGGTGCTGGAGGCTTAGTAGACACACAAACGATCATCTATTTTGACGGAAGAATTAAAATTCAATATAAAACGATCAATCAAGGTACGGTTGATTTCTGGAATCAATATTTAGTGATTGGTTTAGAGAATGAAGACGGAACAGAAGGTGTATTAACGAGTTATGGAAAAAGTTTAGCGAAAGACAAGCTAGTTATCGAATATCACCCTAGTACTGTGATGAACGTAGAAGCTGGAGAAACAAAAGAAGTGACTTTTGAAGTTAACGCTCATGATATGGTTGCAGGTAATTACTATACGGATCTTACTTTCTTAAACCATACTCCTGGTAAAGAAAATATCAGCATCCCAGTAGAATTAGAAGTAACTGCAGACTCAAAGTTATCTTGGGATACAGAGGAAATTGATCTTGGAGATATTGTTTACGAGGAATTCAAAAATTATAAATATGAATTTGCTTTAGAAAATAACAGTATGTCTCATCATACGTTAAAAACTGGCGATATCGTTGCTGATGCATCACTGAACTTAGAACTATGGGGGATCTTAGAAGAAGTAGACCCTTGGTTACCAATGACGCCTGTTCCGGGTTGGGTTCCTTACGAGTCGTATTTCAATGAATTCTATATTGCTACAAGTATTCCTGCAGGCGAAAATATGAAAGCTCAGATCAGAATTATTCCATCTGAAGCAGGTTTATTTGAAGGAAAAATCACTGTAAATAATGCAGATGGTAGTTCAACTGACTTAGTTGTAAAAGCTAATTTCTATTTACCTCCAGTATATGAGTCGGATGTTGCAGATACACTTTCTGTGAATGCGTTGACACATGAATATGTAGAGACTAAACAGTTTACAGTGTCTAACGAGAATGGTGCTTATCCACTAGATTATCAATTCGATATCGAATATGTAAGAAAAGGTTTACCAATGAATGAAGTGTATAGTGCTCAAGCGAATAATGCTACTATCAAATCTTCAGTAGTTGGAGCAAATACGATCCAAGGTACATCAACTATTAATCATAATGATTTCCACCAAGTACTTTATTACGGTGAAGTTGATGCGGAAAAGGTACAATCGATTGGCTACGGTGGTGGTCAAAGCATGATTAGTATTACGAAGTTTGTAACACCTGAAGAAGGGTTCCAATTATCTCATGTTTCGACTTGGTATTCTCCATCTGGAGTGAAGAATGGTGATGTGAAAGTGGAAATCCTTTCTGGAACTATTGACAACCTAGTATTAGTGCATGAAGAAACATTTGCAACAGAGACAAGTTCATCGGACCAAGTGGGTAGATTGGAGTTATTTGAGTTAAGTACTCCTCTTGAGTTCTTTAATGGAGAAAATATCTTTATTGCATTTACCTATGAAAAGTTCTCAGGTTATCCTCAAGGAATGATGAGATTTGAAGAGAGTATTCCTGAAACATTCTACTTCCATACTACTCAAGGATTAATTGATATCACTGAAGATATCCGTTTTGCAGATTTCGGTTATTATGTAAGAGCATATGGTAAAAATGTTGGAAGTGACTCTTGGTTCTCATTGGATCAGTATTCAGGCACTGTAGAGGTAGGTGAATCTCAAATGATCAATGCAGGTTTTAATAGTGCTAATTCTAGAGGTGAGAGCAACCTTTTAGCGAAGATCAATGTAACGACAAATGATCCAAACATGGTAGATGAAGATGCTCAATTCTATGCAGCCATGATGATCAACACTGCTCCTCAGATGATTGAAGGTATTACAGAATTGACTATTAATGAAGGAGAAGAAGTAACATTTACTTACACATTCGAGGATGTGGAGGAACATACCTTCTCATTAGAAGTAAAAGATTTTGTAGACTTCGGAAGCTTTACAACGACCGATAATTCAATATCATTAGAGCTAGCTCCTACGTTTGATGACGCTAATGATTATGCTTTCACTATTGTAGCCTCTGATGAACATGGAGTATCGTCAGAAACAGCCATACAGTTAACAGTAGAAAATGTAAACAGAGCGCCAGAAGCCATTGAACAAGATACCATTGTTCTTTCAGTAGGTGATGTTTATTACCTGTCAACTTCAGAAACTTTTGTTGATCCTGACGGTGATGAATTGACGTTTAGTATTGCTGATAACAACGATGGTTTAGCGATTACAGGTATAGCTAACGATGAATTTATTATCTCTGCTTTAAAAGAAGGTATTACAGAAGTAGCAGTCATCGCATCTGACGCAGATATGGCATCTTCTGTACAAGTAATTCCTGTAAAAATAGAAGCAGCAAGTACAGACGAGGAGGAAGAAGATGATGAAGTAACGAATATTACAGAGGACAAGGTGACTTACAATTTGTATAATTATCCTAACCCTGTTTTAGACCATACGACATTCACTTTTGAACTTCCTGAAAATGGAGAGGTAGAAATTAATATTTATACGCTTCAAGGTAAGTCTGTAGATCGTATCAAATTGGGACAACAGCATGTTGGTAAAGTACATTATGAATATGCGACGGATCGTCTTCAAGCGGGTGTATATGTTTACACTTTGATTGTAAATGGCGAAGCGAAATTATTTGGAAAAATGATCAAATAGATCAACAGATAAATTGTTCAACAAGTACCCCTTCCTGGATATTCTGGGTTGGGGTCTTTTTCATTCTTTAGATGAATTCGTTGTTCACTTTGTTTATGTTATATTATCCTATTTCATTGATTAATAATATACTATCACTGATTATGTTTGTTAATTTTGATGTTCTAATTTATAGATCAAGTGATAATTAAAACATTGGAAAATCGACAATAGTATTTGCTATTAATAGTTTACATCCGGATTGATATTATCTCCTATCATAGAACTTATCTACAGCTAAAAGTATTCAATTCATTTAAACCGAACTTCATTGAGACCAACATTTACTATCTTTTTCATGGTATTGCTATGCCATACTATTTCTGCTAAGTCAGTAGATAGTTTACATATTCAACTTTCAGGCACTTTAGCGTTAGAAGAAAGGACCGTTTTACTAAAAAAGCTCGCAGATTATTATCTACAGCATGATTTAGATAAATCACTTACTTATATCGAAGAAGGGATTTTGCTATTAGAACAGCATCACAAAAAGGCTCTTCTCCTTGGTAAATTTTACCATTTGAAAGGTAATGTATATTTATCGAAAGGATTTTTAATTAACGCTAAGTCAGCCTACCATCAGGCAGAAAAAATATTTCAAGCCAATGATAATATCGAGGAGTTAACGAAGACTCAGATTAACTTATCCATCTTATATCAGAGAGAACAAAAATTTGAAAAGGCAGAGAAGAAATATTTAGCGTTGATCACAAGGTTGGAAGGGATGAAGAACACTTTTTCAGAACGTCTTCTTCCAACTCTTTATATCAACACAGGAAGCTTGTATGATGATATGAATGACTCAGATAAAGCAATCCAATTTTTCTATAATGCCATACAGTCTTGCAAAGGGGAATCATATGAAACAATCAAAGGAAAGGCATTGCACAATATAGCTATTCAATATATTGTACTTAACCGTTTGGATGATGCCCAATTAAGTATAGAGGAAGCATTAAGAATCAAACGGAAATTAAATGACAGTGAAGGAATTGTGACCTCATTGAATATCTACGGTAACATTTATCGAATAAAAGGAACATTTGATCAAGCACTTCCTTTGTATTTTGAAGCCTTAGCTCTAGCGAAACAATTAAAGTCTCCTTTGCTTTTGAAATACACTTATAATAACCTTTATGTTTACTATGAAGAAGTAGGTGATTACAAAGAGAGCATTAACTATTTTAAAAAATTCAAAGAAGTTTCTGATCAGTTATTAGAACAAGATTATATAATGAAACTGAACGCTTTTGAGTATGAGTATCAAGTAAAACAGGAACAAGAAAATTTAGAGAATGATAAGAAGTTTCAAGAATATATAAGTGCTGCTTTATTTATCGTCCTGTTGTTTTTCTTGGTTGTAGGGTTCCTTATTTTCCGCTATTATAGATTAAGTTTGAAACACTCTAAAGCAACAGCGTCGAAGATTAAAGCGGAATATGAAATGACCAATTTATCTCAAGAGAAGATCAAGTTGGAGAACGAAAAGTTACAGGCAGATATCTCTTATCGCGACCGAGAACTCACCACGAATATCATGCATTTAATGCAAAAATATGAATTGATTAATGCGGTTTCTGAGGAACTTATGATTTTACATGATCAATTGAATGGCAAAGCAAAAAAAGAGCTGAGATCAATCGTTTTCAATCTACAGAACGATAACCAAAGTGATGTTTGGAAGGAATTGGAGATACGTTTTGAGAAAGTCAATCAGGAGTTTTATGACCAATTGAATCATCATTTTCCTAAGCTCACACCTAATGAGAAAAAGCTATGTGCTTATTTATATTTAAATCTAAGTACTAAAGATATCTCTAATATTACACACCAAAGTATAAAATCTATTGAAGTAGCAAGGTTTAGACTCAGAAAAAAATTGGGGCTAACCAACACAGATACAGATTACCAGACATTCTTCAATACTTTAAAAGATTAAACTGTATTATGTTATTTAAATTCATTTTTCAAGTTTTCTTTTTGTATTAAAAGGATATTTTTTTGTCAGATTTGATAACAAAGGAAGATTAAGAATAACTAATTTTTTTATCTACTGATCAAATCGATAGCTTGTATAAAATAATTAGATATTATGACGTGGTTCTATGCTTGGTTATCTTTATACTTTGAGCAGATGGACATGAAAACATAGTTTTCTCAAAGCCTTTAAAGCTTTTAGTAGGGGTTTACTTCTCTTTCTAACCGTTCGGTTACTGATGTCAAGATATCATAAAGATCGTTACAGAATGGTCTTTAGAATCTTAAAAGAAAATCAAAAAGATGGCTCAAATAAGAAGTGACCAAAAAACCTTTTTAGGCATTAAGGCAAATGCTACTGTATCATTGGTTTCGATTGGTGTTATACTGGTATTGGTCGTAAGTACCTTAGTGGTGGGAAAACCTATGGAAACATGGTTTAAGGAGACACAAAATAGCATTGCAAATAATGTCGGATGGTTATTTATCTTATTAGTGAATTGTCTTTTGTTCTTTGCCCTTTTTTTAGGATTCAGTAAATTTGGGAAGATTAAAATTGGTGGAAAAGATGCCAAACCTGAGTTTTCTCAGACCGCATGGTTTTCTATGTTATTTAGTGCAGGTATGGGTATTGGCTTGTTATTTTGGTCAGTAGCGGAACCTGTTTTTCATTTCAATAGTAATCCTTTTTTAAAGAATCAAAATAATTTGTCTCAAGCAGCAGAGTCTGCTATGGGTATCACCTTTTTACATTGGGGAGTTCATGCTTGGGCTTTGTATGCTGTAGTAGGTTTGGCCTTAGCGTTCTTTACATTTAACCTTAATTTACCTTTAACGATACGATCCATCTTTTTCCCATTATTTGGCAAAAAAGTCTACGGTCTTCTGGGAGATCTTATAGATATCATTGCTGTGATTGCTACTTTGTTTGGTTTGGCCACTTCTTTAGGTTTTGGTGTACAACAAGTCAATGCAGGTTTAACTTACCTTTTTGGTATTCCTACTTCTGTTCAAGTAGAGTTAGTACTTATTGTTATCATCACAGGCTTTGCAACTTTATCATTAGTATTAGGCTTAGATAAAGGTATTCGTTTGTTAAGTGAATGGAACATGCGTTTGGCAGTGACTTTAATGATCTTGGTTTTAGCCATCGGGCCCACTCTTTTTATTCTAAAATCATTCGTTCAGAACCTTGGTTACTATTTGTATGAATTTTTTGAGCTGAGTTATTGGACTAATTCATACAAAGGTGTCGGAAAGGAAACGAATTGGCAGAACTCGTGGACAGTCTTTTATTGGGCTTGGTGGATTTCTTGGTCTCCATTTGTGGGTATATTTATCGCAAGAATTTCTAAAGGAAGAACAATCAAAGAGTTTATTCTAGGTGTATTGATTGTACCGTCTTTATTTACATTTTTATGGCTAACCGTTTTTGGTGGGAGTGCTTTATTTCAAGAACTTACAGGTAACCACAGTATTACAGAAGCGGTAAATAAGAATGTGGCGACTGCCATTTATTATTTATTGGAACAGTTTCCTTTCACAACTTTTTCTTCTATCTTGACGATATTATTGGTGACTAGTTTCTTTGTAACCTCTTCAGACTCAGGTTCCTTTGTAGTAGATACATTGACGTCAGGAGGAAGACATGATGCCCCAACAATTCAAAAAATTTTCTGGGCATGTATGGAAGGCTTAATCGCAGGAGTTTTATTACTTGGAGGTGGTCTTACTGCTTTACAAACGGCATCAATATTAACGGGTTTACCCTTTGCCATATTAATCATCGTCATGTGTTTTAGCTTTTACAAAGCACTGAGAGATTATTATGATAAACATTACCGAAAAAAAAGCAACGAAGGCTGATGATAATGGCCTCTAATTAACTTACTACAATCTGATTATGAACTATAAAAACTACCTATTACTATTTCTTCTTTTCTTCTTTTCTTTACCACAATCTTATGCTCAGGATAAGCCTGAAATACATTTTGGTGGAGCATTAAGGTTTAACTACAATTATTCTGATTGGAAAGAAGGTCATAAAAAAAGGGGAGGAGATTTTGGATACGATATGTTTTCGCTTCGCCCTACTGCTTCATACAAAGGGTTGGGTTTAAATGTGGACTTAAGGATTTATTCTGATGCTTTTGGTGGAATTATGCTAAAACAAGGATGGTTTGACTATGACTTCTCAGAACAAAATCAAATTCAGTTGGGCTTAACCCAAGTTCCTTTTGGTATTACTCCATATAATTCTCATAACTGGTTTTTTAGTATCAATTTCTATTTGGGATTAGAAGATGATCATGATATGGGGATTAAGTATATCCATAAAGGAGAGGAGTGGGAATATAGCTTTGCTTTTTTTAAAAATGCCGAGGAACTTTCATTCGGTAGTAATTCTGACCTATCCAATAGTAGATATGCTTATGATGTCGCATCAATGGATGAGAGTGAAGATGGTCAATTAGAATACCGCAATAAAGAAGTGAATCAATTGGCGGGTAGTGTATTGAAAAAATTTATCAACGATAAAGCATCTCATCGTTTTGGTATCTCAGGGTTGTTTGGAGGTCTTTATAATTTAGATACCGAAAATATGGGTAACCATTACGCTGTGGCAGTACATTATGAGTTGGATCGTGGTCCTTGGAACTTAAAGGCTCAAGTTTCTCATTATCAAAAATCGCCCAACGCTCCTGAAGGAGAAAGAACAGATGTGTTTGGAATGACAGCTTTTGGAGCCGCATATCTTGTAGCATCCCAAGCTACCTCATATACTGTAGGATTAAGTTATACACAACCTGTTGAATGGGGGCCAGTTTCATCCCTACAATTTTATAACGACTTTGGATACGTAGATAAGACAAAAGAAACATTTTTCGACTCTTATCAGAATGTGACAGGTTGTTTGGTAAACGCAGGGTTACTCTATACTTATTTTGATGCAGCATTAGGAAATAACCAACCTTGGTTGGGACCCAATTACAATACAGCATTGGCATATGGTGATTCTGATGCAGATTGGCATCTTAGATTTAATATCAACTTTGGATTCTATTTTTAGGATAACAAAAAGCCCTTCCAAACTGAAAGGGCTTTCTAATTTCTTTACATCTTTAAACTATCATCATCTTAACAAAGCAAAAAAGTTGGATGTCAAAAAAATCATCAACTAGGTAAAAAAATAGCAGTAATTGAGTCAAAAAAATAGATTGTAAAACTATGAACTATACTATATTATACTACTGTAAATGAGCGATTTATTTTAATATTTCGGTCGAAGGCTTTCATAAATCGATTTTGTTGTATAAAAATTGATTTAAACCTATCAAGAAAAGCTCAAATACAGTATTCTACTATTGTTAATTTCCTTGATTATTAATGTTGTAAGTGAATCCAAGGAAGATACTCATCGTATTTTCCCAAATGCTCATAGAGTTATTTCTATATCCTTGTAAGATGGTATTTGTTGAAGGATCATATTCAATGGGATCAGAAAAATCAGCAAACTGTTCTAAATGTTGATCTTTTGAGTAGGAATATTGAATGCCTATAATCACATCAGAATGTAGAAATTCGAATTCAACTCCACTAGTAAAGTGGTACTGATCAATAGATGGCGTAATTATTTCGGCAGGGTTGTGATAGTCATGAGCTCCATTATACTTATCAAAAGAGAAATCTGTTCTAAACCCTCCCATCAATTCAAGGTGATCATTTATATCACCCCTCCATCCAAAAGCAATATTTGTTATACCTTCTCTTTTACTGGATACACCTAACCAATTATCAGATGGAATAGAATACCCACTACCACTAGATAATACCTGATTTTGTGTTTGGTTAATCATAGCAAATGAGTCAATTCCACCAAAATACTCTGCAGATAAGTAAATAGAGTGCTTCTTGAAACTTCTTTTTGTTCCCAAGGATAGACTAAAGGGAGTTTTGAAGTTTGTGCGTAGTTTCAATTGTTGATCTGTGATTAAAAGGTCTTCTTTACGGCTCCCATCTTGATTATGGATATTATGTGTACTTACTTCTCTACTCACAGTAGACGAACCGGTGATTCTCATTGAAGGAGTGGTGACTGCCATCCCAAATTGCCATTTATCTCCAGAATAGGTAAGTCCGCCTTTAAAAAGAATTTTGGAAGTAAAGCCAGAGATATAATGATTGTAATTGTACTCGACTAAGTCTAAACTTTTATTATCAAGATTATAGGCTCTTGTCGTGACATTGTAATTGTATCGGATATAAGAATAGGAATAAAAACCGCTTACCCCAAACTTCCATTTGGGAGATAGTTCTCTTGCAATACCTCCACCAATCCAGTAATCTTCATATTCACAGCGGTAATAAAAATCGCCAATAAATTCTTCATCACCAGGGTAAGTGGCTATTACGTCGACTTCCCTAACACTACGCGATAGTTGCTCATATTTATAAGAATCCCGAGTAAAAGTACATATCTCAATGCTTGTGTTTTTCCATTTTTCTGGTCGTAATAAATAGGCTACAAATCGGGGTTGTACTCTAAACTTTAGGTCTGAGGTTTTTTCTCCCTCTACTAAAGCATTTTTGAAATTGGTATTATAAAAACTAAAGATATTCGCAGTGATAGCAAACTTTTTATAGCTGATATCAGCT